>JAGVGS010000025.1 GCA_020057015.1 Candidatus Omnitrophota bacterium
CGAGATCGACGGGGCGAGCGTCTTGGGCATGCGGATACTCTTGATGGCGCGCTCCGGGTCCTTGAGGCCATGGCCCGTGAGGATGCACACCAGCACCAAGCGCTGCTTGGCGCGGCGCTGGGCCGCGGCGAAAAACCCCTGCTCGGCCAGCTGCAGCAGCCCGGCGACCGAGGCGGCCGAGGCCGGCTCCACGAACACGCCATCTTCCGCTGCCAGCAGGCGGTACGCGGCGAGGATCTGCTTATCCGACACCGCGTCGATGCGGCCCTTCGATTCATCGCGCGCGGCGATGGCACTCTGCCAGCCCGCCGGGTTGCCGATCTTGATGGCGGTGGCGAGCGTCTTGGGGTTGGCAATCGGCTTGCCCAGCACGAGGGGTGCTGCCCCCTGAGCCTGGAAGCCCAGCATGACCGGTAGGACGCCCTTGATGCGGCCCAGGCGCCGGTACTCCCCATAGCCCCGCCAGTGCGCGGTGATGTTGCCGGCATTGCCCACCGGGGTGAGATGAAAGTCCGGGGCGCGCCCCAGCACGTCGCAGATTTCAAAGGCGCAGGTCTTCTGCCCCTCGATGCGATAGGGGTTGATCGAATTGACCACCGTGATGGGATAGGTCTTGGCCAGCGTCTTGACGAGCGTGAGGCACGTGTCGAAATTGGCGTCGATGGGGGCCACGCACGCGCCGTGGATCAGCGCTTGGGAGAGCTTGCCCAGCGCGATGGCCCCGCTGGGCAGCAGCACGATGGAGCGCAGCCCGGCCCGGGCCGCATACGCGCTGGCCGAAGCCGACGTGTTGCCGGTGGAGGCGCACAGCACGGCCCGGGATTTGGCTTCTACGGCCTTGGAGATCGCGAGCGTCATGCCGCGGTCTTTGAACGAGCCGGTGGGGTTGAGCCCTTCGTATTTCAAATACACATCGCCCGGCGCTCCCAGCCGCTGGCTGAGGGAGGCGCTCTTGATCAGCGGCGTGTTGCCCTCCAGCAGGGTGATGATCGGGGTCTTATCGCTCACCGGCAGGTGCGTCCGGTACGCGGCAATGACCCCAGGCCAGGCGGCGGCGCTCACGTGGAGCGGGGGGCTTCGGTGCGCAGCGCCACCGTGGGATGCTTGGCAAAACCCAGGTGATCGATCACCTGCAGCGCGCGGCGTACCTGGGACTCCTTGGCATCGTGGGTCATGATCACGACCGGCACGATGCGCGCGGCCTTGCGCTCCTTCTGGTGCACGCTCGCAATCGAGATGCCATAGCGGCCCAGCACGCCGGCGAGCCGGGCCAGCACGCCGGGGCGGTCCATGACCATGAAGCGCAAGTAGTAGCGCGTTTCGATATCACCCATGCGGCGCAGGCGGCGCACCCCGCCGTGGGTCAGCCGGTCGAGCGGGATGCGGTGGCTGACGCCGGTGGCGATGTTGCGCGCGATGTCGGCCACGTCGGCTATGACGGAGCTGGCGGTGGGGTTCTGCCCCGCCCCGCGGCCATAGAACAACTCAGAACCGACCATGTCTCCGTGCACGTAGACGGCGTTATAGACGCCGTTCACATTGGCCAGCGGGTGCGATTTTTCGAGCAGGGTCGGGTGCACGCGCACCTCCAGCTCATTGTCGACTTCCTTGGCGATGGCCAGCGGTTTGATGCGGTAGCCCAACTCCTCGGCATACTGGATGTCGGCCTGGGAGATCTTGCTGATCCCTTCGATGTGGATCTGCTCGAGCTTCACCGGCATGCCGAAGCCCAGCAACGTGAGGATGGCCAGCTTATGCGAGGCGTCGTGCCCCTCGATATCGAGCGTCGCATCACGCTCGGCGTAGCCGTGCTGCTTGGCTTGCTGCAGCGCCTCGTGGAAGCTCAGGCGCTCATCGCGCATCTTGGTGAGGATGTAATTGGAGGTGCCGTTGATGATGCCCAGGATCGCATCGAGGCGGTTGGCGATGAGGCCTTCGCGCAGCACCTTGATGATCGGAATGCCGCCGCCCACCGAGGCCTCAAAATAGAGGTCGGCTTTGGCGCGACTGGCGACGGCGAAGAGCTCCTGGCCGGCCACCGCCAGCAAGGCCTTGTTGGCGGTGACGACATGCTTGCCCTGGCGCAGGGCCGTGAGGATGAACTGGCGGGCCGGCTCGATGCCGCCGATGAGCTCGACGACGATGTGAATGTTCGGATCGTTGAGGATATCGGCCGCATGAGTCGTGGTCAGCGACGCCGGCAGCCTGGGGCCCTTGGTCTTGCGGAAGGTGCGGTCGCAGACCCGCTTCAGGACCAAGCGTGCGCCGGCGCGCTCCTCGAGGTAGCGGCCCTTCTCCAGAAGGGCGCGCACCACGCCGGAGCCGACGGTGCCGTAGCCGATGAGGCCGATGTTAACGGTTGCTGCCATTGGGGATCTGTGTTCGAGTGGTCGGGGCGGAGAGATTCGAACTCTCGACCTCCTGAACCCCATTCAGGCGCTCTACCAAACTGAGCCACGCCCCGGAAACGTATACCCTAGCAGGGTCGCTGGTGAGTGTCAAATCGCCTCAGACCGGCTGGCGCGCGTCATCAGCGCCTTCAGGGCCTGGCGGGGGGCGCGATGCTTGAACAAGACGGCGTGCACCTGTTCGATGATCGGCAGCTCGACGCTGTGGCGGCGAGCGAGGCTGGCTGCGGCTTGGGAGGTGTCCACGCCTTCAATGACCATGGGGGTGGAGCTCAGCACCTGTTGAAGCGAGCGGCCCTGCCCCAACTGCACGCCCAGCCAGTGGTTGCGCCCTGCCAGGCAGGTGGTGACCAGATCCCCCAGGCCGCTGAGGCCCCAAAAGGTGGTAGGCCTCGCCCCCAGCGCTTTGCCCAGCCGGGCCATTTCCACGACGCCGCGCGTGACCAGGGCCGCTTTGGCGTTGGCGCCAAAGCCCAGGCCATCGCTGATGCCGGCGGCAATCGCGATGGGATTCTTGAGGGCTCCGCCCAGCTCCACCCCGGTCACATCCGTCGCCACATAAATCCGCAGCCGCGGGCCCGTAAACAGCTGCTGCAACCGGGCGGCCAGAGGCTTGCTGGGCGAGGCGATGACCGAGCTGGCCGGGTGGCCGCTGGCGATTTCAGCGGCGATATTCGGACCAGAGAGCACGGCCAGTGCCACAGGCCCCAGCTCGTCTTTGATCACCTGCGACATGCGCTTGAGACTGCCCTGTTCAATGCCCTTGGCGACGCTCAAGATAGGCTGGCGCGGGTGGAGCAAGCCTGAAAGTTGGCGCACCACGCTGCGCAGGTGCTGCGAGGGGACGGCCAGAATGATCAGTGAGGCATGGGAGACGGCCGCCCTAAGATCGGCAGTGATGGTGAGTGAGCGCGGCAAGCGGATGCCTGGCAGGAAGCGCCGGTTTTCCCGCAGGCGGATGAGCTGCGCCGCCTGCTGGGGAAAGGCGCTCCACAGGGTGACGCGGTGTTGCTGGTGATGGAGGTGGAGTGCCAGCGTGGTGCCCCACCCGCCATCGCCGAGTACGGCGATCGATGCAGCCATGGCGCCCACTCTAACATGGGCCCCCGAGCCCGTCAACGGCACCCCAAGTCAATCTCTGGATGCGCTTAAGCAGTTTCTTCTCTATATTGTGAAAAAACCGGATTGTCATTGCGGCAACCCGGCGATCCCCGAGGGACCCGTGGCTTTGCGGCCCTACCTTGCGGTAGGTGTGCCTTTCTCGTGCTATAAAATTTTAGAGCGCTGGTTCCGGGGCCTGGATATCCATCGAGAGGATATGCCGGTACCCCACGCAGAAGACCGATGCGCCCCACACGACGTAAAAATGGCCCAGCACTTTGTAGACGACCCGCTCACCGCCGCTCTCCGGGTCCAGGTCCTTGGTGACAAAGACCTGCCGCGGCGGCGTGGGGTCCAGGTTCTGCGCCCAGGTGATGGAGTCATCCAATGACGTGATCGGTGTTTCAGACTCCACGCGGTAAGTGCAGCGCCGGATCACGGTTGTGGTGCAGTCGCCCTGGCGCAGGTATTCGCGCACAATGCAGTCGCGCTTCAGGCGATCAGGAGACGTGAGGTTACGTACCACAATATCGCGCATGTCTCAGGCGGCTTCGTCCGCGAACGACAAGTCGCACTCGAAGGCCGGGTTCAACCGGTGCAGCTCGAAGACCAGCATCACGAGCCGCATTTTGAGCGTCCGGTCATGCCGCTTCTGGTACGAGGAGTACAGGTCCAGAAACGCATCGAGCGTGCGCTCAAACAGCAGGTGCCGCTCATACCCATCGAGGTCCTTGAGAAATCGCCGAAAGCGGACTTCAGAGACTTCCAGCGCGTTGGGGCTGGCCTTGATCTGCGGTACAGGCTTGTGGAACATCCTCGTGCCCTCCCTGAACCACCACCAACAATGTTGCCGAACCACCCTTTCCTGCTGCTCGGTAGCTCGGCCCGTTCTTGCCTGGGCTGAGGGACCCAGAGCATTAAAACTATATACTTTGTATATCTATTTAACAATATCATATAGGTAGAGAGGCTGACAAGATCTGCACCAGTTATTCTTACCTTACTCAGGGAGGCGGTTAGATGGCCTTAAACGCTTGCGGACAAATGGCTTGGAAGGCGCACCAGCGGCAATTGAACTCGTCAGGGCGAGCCTGGAAGTCACGCGCCCTGATCCCCTCAGCGACCTGGAGGATGAGCTGGCGGGCGCGATCGAAGTCCTTCTCGACAAATTCGGCCCTGCCCACAAGATCGGTTTCAAGGAATCGTAACTCGACGTGTGAGGGGGTGGTGCCATGAAGGGTCTGCCACGCCAGCGCGTAGATGAGCAGCTGCAGCGATTGGCGCGCCCGACGGTCGGCCGCGGCCTGATCGTGGACCTCGGATGATTTGTAATCGATGATCACCACCTCGCCCTCGCGCTGATCCACCCGGTCCCAGCGGCCAACGATGAGGAGGTCCTTCAGGGGAAACGCGAACTTGGCCTCAATGAGCGAGGGCGTTTCCGGCACGGCCAGCTGGTGCGCATGAAAGCGGCGCAGCGTCTGCAGTCCCTGCTGCCGGCGCAGGGTCTCATGCGCCTTCGTCAGGAACCCCTCTTGGCGCCAGTGCTCCTCAAAGGCGGCCAGCAACTCCTCTTCACTGGGCGTGCGGCCTTCGAGCCGATGCCGGAAGAACAGCTCGATGGCTTTGTGCAGCGCGGCCCCGTAGGCCGCGGCATGGTGGCGCAGCACCGGGATGCGCACCACGTGGCTGAAACGGTACTTGAGCGGACAGGTCAGATAGTCGTCGGCCCCATGCGGATCCAGGCGCAGCGTGGCGGCTCTGGAGGAGGGCTGCTCCGGTGCCAGCTTCAACGCCGGCCCAGGGGGTGCGGATTGCGCGATGAGCTCCTGAGCCGTGAGGCGTTTGGCCGGTAGGTTGGGCGCTGGCAAATCCAGCGCCTCCAGCACGAACTGGCTGACTTTGCGCCGGGTCTTGCCTCCGTAGTCGTACGCGCATGTCAGGTGCAGCGCCTCCTTGGCCCGCGTCATGGCCACATAGAACAGCCGCCGCTCTTCCTGCAAATGGTAATCACCCTCCGGCAGCAGGTCTTTCATGAGCGCCTCAGGGAGTTCCAGCGGATCCGCGCGCTGGGCCGTGGGAAACCGCCCCTGCACCAGCCCGACCAGGAACACCACGGGAAATTCCAGCCCTTTGGCCTTGTGGATGGTCAGCACGCTGACGCGGTCCATCCACGCGTCATCCGGTTCCAGCGGCTCGTTGCCGATGGCCTCCAGGAGGTCCAGGTGGGCCACGACTTCAGGCAGTGACGAGCCGACCATCTCTTCCACCCGCCGCAGGTGATGGAAAAACCGGGCAATGGTGTGCAGGCGGGCGACGTCTTCTGGGCGCTCAGCGACGCTGAGCTGCTTGAGGACGCCTCGGTCGCTGAGCCAGCGATAGAGCAGCTGGCCGGGCGAGTGCGTGCGGGAGAGCTCCACCAGGCCGGCCATGTCCGTGAGCAGCTGGGCGATCTCGGCCTGGCCCGCTGCGGAGATCGCCACCGGCGCTGCCGCGTCCGTGGCCGTTTGAGCCAGCACGTGGCGCAGGTGCGCATACGTGCGCCGGGCCTCGGCCAGCAAGGCGGTGAGATCGGCCATCGGGCAGGCGTAGAGCGAGGAGCTGGCAACATGATACCAGCTGAGGCTGTCTTGCGGATCAGCCAGCGCTTTCAGGCACGAGAGGAGCAGTTTGCTCTCCGGGCGGCTCAGCAGCCCGCTGGCGCCGCTGAACTGCCAGGGCACGCCGGCCACGTTGAGTGCTCGTAGGAACATGTCCGCGTCCTTGTTGGACCGCACCAAGATGGCCACATCACGCGGGGCGCGGGCGCCCGCCTCGATGGCTTCGCGGATCGTGCGCGCCACCCAGTCGGCTTCGCTCGAGACGGTCTCGAACACATGCCATTGGGGCTCGATCGGGTTGCGCGGGGCTCTAGCGATGAGCCGTTTGTTGATGCCCTGCCGCACCTCGAGGCGATCCGGGTTGTTGAATTGGATCAGGCGATAGGCCGCGTCCAAGATCGGCTGTGGCGAGCGGAAATTATCCGCCAGCACCAGCGTGCGCGCGCAGGGATTATGCTCCAGAAACTTGATCACGTTGCTGAGGGCGGCCCCGCGCCATTTATAAATACTTTGGTCATCATCGGCCACGACGGTGATGTGGGCCTCGGAGCCGGTCAAGAGCTGCAGTAGCCGATACTGGGCGTAGTTGGTGTCTTGGAACTCATCCACCAGCAGCTGCCGGTAGCGCCGCTGCAGGGCGACGCGGGCATCCGGCTGAGTCTCGAGCAGCCCCACCGCCAAGCGCACCTGGTCGCCGAAATCAATCGCGTTCTCTTGGCGTAAGAGGCGCTCGTAGGCCGCATACGCGTGGGCCGCCTCGCGCAAGGGTGCGACTTCCTCGCCTTGCGCCGCGAGGCGCTGGGCCTCAGCGAGCAGCTCCTCCGGGCCCACCAGCTCATCTTTGGCGCGCGCCATGAGGTTGATCAGCGCTCCCAGAAACCGGGTCGGGTCAGCCAGCGGACGCAGCCGCTCGAGGGGGAGGTCGAAGACATGCTGCCGCAGCAGCACCAGCTGCTGGGCTTGGGAGAGCACGCGGAAAAAGGGCGAGAGCCCCAACCGTGCGGCATGATCGCGCAAGAGCTGGTCCCCGAAGGCATGGAAAGTCTTGCACGCGACGTTGAGGTAGCCGTAGGGCAAGAGCACGTCCAGCCGCTCTTCCATCTGGGCCGCGGCTTTTTCCGTGAACGTCAGGGCGAGGATTTCTTCCGGCCGGGCGGCTTGGCTGGCGATCAGTGCAGCGATGCGGCGGGTGATGACTGTGGTCTTGCCGGTGCCGGCCCCGGCTACAATGAGCAGCGGGCCGTCGGAGTGTCCCACGGCCTCCCGCTGCGCGGGGGTCAGATCTTGCCCTAGGGCCTCGTCAGACGAGGCGGCGAACAGCGCGGCGCGCGCCACGAAGGCCCAGCATGGTTACTGCGAGGTGGTCTTGAACTTGAAGGGAAACTCCAGGCTGCGCTGCGGCAGATCATCGGCCGAGAAGTCGCTCTTGATATTAGTCACCAGCAGCGTGAGACCCTCGGTCTTGCGCACCGGGGTCCAGAACGCGATCAACCCGTCATGGACGACGCCCGGGTACAGATAGCCCTTCTGCACGGTTGAGCGCTGCATCAGCGCGTAGCGGCTCTGCGACTTCGGCAGCACCTTGCCCACCGGCACGCTGAACCCGAAATAGCCGGGCGAGGCATCTTCCAGGATGCCGCGCGTCATCGTGGCCGTGGGGGTTTTGGCTTCGGCGATGGCGTTGATATAGTCGGTGCCGATGATGCCGTATTGATTGCCGCGCCCGTCGATCAGCACGAATTGCGTGGGGTCCACGAAGATGCGCTCTTCGCTGCGGTTGGCGATCTTGACGTAGAACACCAGATTTTCAGGAAAAAAGGGTTGCTTGCCGGCATATTCCCCAAAAATCTCGCGCCGCTGGAACATTTGCGCCAAGTAGTCAGGGGTGGCGTGCTGGAGGGTGACTTCGACCTTGCCCTGCTCCAGCGTTTGCGTCGCCGGCTCAAGCACCCACGCGCCCTGCTGGCCCACGGCCGTGACGTCCTCCATCGAGCCGGTCGCGCTGCGTTGCAGCAACAGCGAACTCTTACGGCCGCACCCCGTGGCCGCGATCAGCACGGCCGTCCCCACCATCGCATACCCGCTGAGGCGTTTCATGGCTCACCCCTCCTTTTACACCCGCTCAAAGGGATCGAACAGCTTCCGGTATTCTTCCATGCAATAGCGGTCGGTCATGCCCGCAATGTAGTCGCACACGACACGGTGCGGCTCTTCCCCGCGCTCAATGCGCGAGCGCGTGGTTTTCGGCAACTGCTCGGGCTTTTGCAAGTAGAGGCCGAAGAGCTCGCTGATGAACCGTTTGGCCTTATCCGCCATCCGAATTACCCGGTAGTGCTGGTAAAACTGCGTCCAGAGCAAGCGCTTCAGCGGCAGGCGCAGCGCCTTCATCTCGTCGCTGAAGCCCACCAGGTGTGTGTGCGCGGCACGCACATCCTCCACTGACCCGATGCGGTGTGTTTGCAGCCGGTCCCTCGTGGCGTGCAGCAGGTCGGTGGTCTGCCGGTCAATGAGCATGCGGATGATCTGGAAGCGCCGTAATTCGGTCTCCAGGCCGGGGTGCTGCCGCTCGAGGGTCATCCGGGCCTGGTCCCACAGGGGCAGCGTATTTAACTCCACCTCTTTAAGGATACCCGAGGCCAGCCCGTCATCCAAGTCATGATTATCATAGGCGATCTCATCCGCGATATCGGCGATTTGGCTCTCCAGCAGCGGGGAGACCGTGGGATCGAGGGCCACCTGCATGTCCGGCTGGCTGTACGGGGTACGGTGCTTATTGATGCTCTCGCGTACCTCCCAGCTCAGATTGAGGCCCGGGTGGTTGGGATAGCGATGCTCCAGCACGTCCACGATCCGCAAGCCCTGGATGTTGTGGTCAAAGCCCCCGTGCCCGGCCATGAGCTCCCGCAACGCGTCTTCGCCGGCGTGGCCAAACGGCGGGTGGCCGATGTCATGGGCCAAGGCGACGGCTTCCACGAGATCCTCATTGAGGCGCAGCGCGCGCGCGATGGACACGGCAATTTGAGCCACTTCCAGCGTGTGCGTGAGGCGCGTGCGGTAGTAATCGCCCTCATGGATGACAAAGACCTGGGTCTTATATTCGAGGCGGCGAAACGCGGTGGTGTGGATGACGCGATCACGATCGCGGCGATACACGCTGCGCAGCGGGTGCTCCGGCTCCGGGTGCTGGCGGCCCCGCGTGTGGCGGCTTTTCATCGCGTACGGGGCGAGCCACTGCTCTTCCCGCGCCTCGAGCGCTTCGCGCGAGAGAATGAACAGATCCTCGGCCGCCGGCTTAACCGCGGCCATCGCGCAGGAGGTGGTAGAGTTCATCGAGGGATTGGGACATCACCTTGGTATGCGCCAGCACCGGCATGAAGTTGGTGTCCCCGTCCCAGCGCGGCACCACATGCAAGTGCAAGTGGCCGGGTAGGCCTGCCCCAGCGCTGCGTCCCAAATTCAGCCCTAGGTTGAAGGCATGCGGCCGCAGCGTGCGGCGCAGCCGGCGCACGAGCCGCTGGCTCAGGGTGAGCAGCTCTGCCCATTCCGCCGGGCGTAGGCGGTCGAGTTCGCCGATATGGCGGTGGGGCGCGATCATCAGGTGGCCATTGTTATAGGGGTACAGGTTGAGTAAGGCAAACGCGTAGCGGCCGCGCGCAATGACGCGGTGGGCCTGGTCTTCGTGGTTGGCCTGGGCCAGGCAAAAGATGCAGCGCCGCGGTGGCTTCTTCGCCGTGATGAAGCCGCTGCGCCAAGGGGCCCAGAGCCGTGGCAGCGAGACGGCTTGCCGGCGGCGCGGCATGGTTAGGGCCGCCCGTAGAGCTCGGTCAGGAACCGCAGATCCTGCGGCTCCCACACCCACATATTGGCTGCTTTGGCCAGCATGCGCATGTGCTCATCGAGCGGGATGCGGGCGACGAGGACCTTCCGCGAAGGCCGAGGCTGCTGCTGGCGGCAAAAGGCATCGAACTGCGTGATCGCTTGCTCATCCACCGAGCGCTCATGCACGGTCAGGCACCAGCGCTTGCCTTCGCCTTCCGCCACCAGGTAGGCGCCCTGGCCAGGGGCTGGCACGGGAGGCATCGGCTGGATCTGCGCAAAGCGTGGCAAACGTCCGGTCTTGGCGTCCAGCGAGACGGTGTCGTCATCAAACTGCGTCAAGAGCTGGGCCACCCGTGAGGCCAGGCTGAGCTGGTGGGTTTGCGTCCATTGGCCCCACAACCCGCGCAGGGTTTGGCTCAGCCGGTCGCGCAGCTGGAGGGGAGAGCTGACGGCGTTGGCCCGCTGCGCGGCCAGGATGCTGGCGACCCAGCAGCGCAGGATCGGGTCGGCCACCATCCAGCACATCCCGTTGCGCTGCACCAGGTCGTGCTCGACGAGGCACTGCAGCGCCTCGCTGACAGACGCCTTGCCGGTGCGGTGGGCAATATCCGTGGCGGTCCGAGCCCCCAACGCGATCTGCACTAGCACATCTTGGGCCTTGGACCCTAGTCGCCCCTGCAGCAGCCCTTCCAGGCGCGCGAGACACCATTGATACAACGGCCCCTCCGCAGCGCCGAGGAGGTCCCAGCCGACCTGCAGGAACAGCGCTTCATTCAGCTCGGCCTGCTTGCCCAGGGTGGCGCGCTCGCGCAGGCGCCGAATCCAGACGCCGAGATACCAGGGGTAGCTGGCCAGCCATTCCACCAGAAAACTGCTGGCGGCGGCGGTGTGCCGGAGGCCGCGCAACTCCTGCTGCACCCAGAGGATGGTGGTCGTGGCATCCAGGGGCCCGAACGACACCAGCTCAAATTGCCCGAACAACAGCTGCAGCCGCTCGCGCAGGATTTGCCTAGCCCGGTAAGTGGACGAGCTGCTCAGGATGAAGAGCACGTTCGGCCAGGTCATCACCCGCTTGCCCAGCTCATGGAACGCATGCGCGAGGCCCACTTCTTCCAGATACAGGAATTCGTCAATGATCAGCACGCACGGCGTGTGGGATTCTTCGGCCAGCGCTGGGATCACATCGAGCACCCGATTGAAGGCCTCGCCGTAAAGGCGCCGGGCAATGAGCTGCTCGGCTGCCCGGGCGGCCAGGGCGGTCTGCGGGCATTGCGCGGCCACCTGCTCCAGGAGCTGTGAAAGGCCGCTCGCACTCAGATCATCGCCCTGCGAGGCTAAGGCTGGGGCTAGGGGTAAGGCAGCTTGCAGAATGGCGCTCAAGAAGCGCTGCAGAAAGCTGCGGCAGGACTCTCGGTAGAGCGGGCAGTAGATCGCGCGCAGCGAGGAGGACGAGTTCTCGGCCAGGGCTTGCAGTTGAAACGTTTTGCCGCTGCCTGGCGGTCCGATGAGGGCTAAGTTCTGTCGAAACCCCTGGCGGAACGCCTCTAGGCGCCGCTGCAAGTGCCGGGCCACATCCAGACGGAGGTTAGCAGAGGTCATGGGTCGCTCGGCAGCAGGCTCAGCATCATCGGCACTGGGGTGGCATCCAGCCGGATCTCGAAATGCAGCGGATTCAGCCCTAAACGGGCAATCGGGCTGCCTTGAGCCACTTCAGCCCCAGGCACCACCAACAGCGCTTCAACGCCTGCGTAGATTGAAGCATAGCCCCCCTCATGCGTCAACACGAGCGTGGGGCCGCGGCCCGCCAATGCCTGGGTGGCGACAGCCACGCGGCCCTGGCGTGCCGCCCGGACGACCGAGCCTTGGGGCGCTGAAATTTCCACGCCATGCAGCGCGCCATCCGTGTGCACGCGTCCGACCACCGGCCAAAAGAACTGCGGGCTGTCATCCGGCAAAGAGATGAACACCGGCTGGCTCGGGGTGATGCGCGGGGCTTTGTGCGGCGGCCAGGGCGTCCAGCGGCGTCCGGAGGTTCGCAAAGCACCCGGGGCCCTCAGCAAGGGGCGTGGCAACAGATCCTCCGGGAAGGAGGAGGCGCTCTGCCGCTCTGGGGCCATGGCGCACCCCAGCGTGCAAAGCATCAACCTTAAGGCCCACCTGGCGCGAGGACGCAGTGTGTGGTTATCCAAACTAAAAAAGCGGGTAGCGGGAATCGGCACCTCCGCTCACTTCGTTCGCTGCGGTCGGCCGCCCGCGCCTCCCAAAGTGCTCACCGCTCCCTAATCGGTCGCGGCTCGGTCAATCGAAGTCGGCGCTCCCTTCGATTCCCGCTACTTGCTAGTCATGCAACATGGAGCGGGTAGCGGGAATCGAACCCGCATGGCCAGCTTGGGAAGCTGGAGCACTACCATTGTGCTATACCCGCGTATCGTGATTTAAGAAGCGCTTGGCTATTATACACAGGAACCGGCCGAGGCGGTACCCTTCATCAGACTCTTCAATTGGCGCACCGCGGCCTCAGGATCAGGAGCGGCGCAAACCGCCCGGACAACCGCGACGCAACGGGCTCCGGCCTGGCGCACCTGAGCCAGGTTGGCTGCCTCGATGCCCCCGATGCAGACGTGAGGAATAGAGATCTGGGCAGTGACCTGCGGAATCAGCGTCAGGCTCACGCTGCCGTATCCTGGCTTCGTAGGGGTGGGAAAAATAGGCCCGACCCCGATGTAGTCGGCGCCTTCGGCAATCGCAGCAAGCGCCTGCTCCAGGCTATGCGTAGATCGGCCGATCAAGCGGCCTGGCCCCAGTAGGCGGCGTGCGGCATCGATGGGC
The DNA here is from genome assembly GCA_020057015.1 of Candidatus Omnitrophota bacterium. Classification (GTDB taxonomy): domain Bacteria; phylum Omnitrophota; class Gorgyraeia; order Aquiviventales; family Aquiviventaceae; genus JAGVGS01. Next base: position 12,758 of record JAGVGS010000025.1, read on the forward strand.
AAATCGTCTTGCCCCAGATGCACGCCATCTGCGCCGGCCGCCTCTGCGACATCGGCCCGATCATTAATCAGTAGCGGGATGCCGGCTGCCTGGGCGATCGGCAGCACGCGTCGGGCCTCGGCGAGCAGCGCCTGCGCAGAAGCTGTTTTATCGCGCAGCTGCAGGACGTCCGCGCCTCCTCGGATAGCCGCCTGCGCTAGGACGCCGAGGTCTCGGCCGGCCGCAGCCTCGCGGTCAAGAATGACGTACAGTTGCCAGGTAGAGCAAGCACTGCCGTTCGGCATCATAGGTCTTGAAGCGCAAGCGTTGGAAACCGGGGCTGTGCGCGGGCGCGGCCAGCCGGCAACACTCCTCCAGCACCCGCAGCGCCTCCTTGGCGCGCTGGAAATTCATCACGACAAGCTGCTCGAGCGACACCGCCGGGCTGGCAGGAGCCTGCCTGCCGGGGTCTTGCCGGGTATCCCGGGCACGCGCCAGGTCCCCACGGCTCACCGGCAAACCGCCTAGCGTCGCTCCCAGGGCGTGCCGCAGGCGCCGCAGCCGTCCGGAGAGTCGGGCGTGGGCGTAGTGGAAGCGAAAGAGGTCCTCGCAAACCCGCAAGCCCTCCAGGGCCCGGTTGGCATTGGCATCGAGCAGGCGCAGGACCGAGGGTCCGGCCATTGGCTTAAGAGGACTGCCGAGCAGAGGCTTGAATGCGTTCGATCAGGGCCGTGGTCGAGCAGCCCTTCAAGAGCGGAATGCGCACGATGCGCCCACCCCTCGCGCGCACCACAGCGGCTCCCACAATCGCCCCCTGCCCCCAATCAGCGCCCTTGACCAGGACATCCGGCTGCAAACGCTCGATGAGCCGCTGGGGGGTCGGTTCATTGAAGATGACGACGTAATCCACCGGCGTGAGGGCGGCCAGCAGCAGGGCTCGGTCTGCCTGATGAAGGATCGGCCGGCCAGGCCCCTTGAGGGCGCGAACAGATGCGTCGCTGTTCAGACCCACGATTAAGAGCTCGCCCAAGCGCCGGGCACGCTCCAGCACTTTGACGTGGCCGGCATGGACCAGGTCGAAGCAACCGTTGGTAAAGACCACGCGCAGCCCCCGGGCGTGCGCCCGGCGCACCGCGC
>JAGVGS010000050.1 GCA_020057015.1 Candidatus Omnitrophota bacterium
CGATGGCGTGGTCGATGCCGCGCAGCGACCAGTGCGCGAACCGCGACGACGGACCGCGGCGGTGGGCCTGCTCATCATAGCCGATGAAATTCAGATGGATGATGGGCAGGCCGCGCGCGAGATCGATGCGCCCGCCGATGACGACGAGCTCGCGCAGCAGAATGCAGATGGCCACGCGCGTGAGGATAAACAACAACTCCTCCACCAGGCCCTTGCCCAGCAGCGTGCCGCGCACGAAGCCCACCACCGCGAGCCCCAGCTCCACCGCCATGAGGGCCATGATGCGCAACGCAATATGCACGTGGGTGAGGAACAGCATCGCCAGCACCAGCGGGTTCATGAGGCGCCGCAGCCACAGGCCCCAGCCAAAGGTCGCGGCGCAAAAATGCGATTCCGCGGCCCCGCCGCTGAAGATGTTCGTCCACGCGCTGCCGCCTTGCAGCAGGCCCGGCCCATGGTCGCGCTGCAGCCGCTCCTCGATGGCTGCCGCGGCGTGTTGATCGTACATGCGAAACACGCGGCCCTGCTCGTGGTCGCGGAAACAAAACGCCGGCACCGCGGTTTTCACGCCGTAGAACAGCTCTGCCTGCACCGCCGGCGTGCTGGCCGGCAGCCCGGAATAGAGCGCGTGCAGTAGGTAGCCCTCGCGCTGCAGCAGGCGGCGCAGAAACGGCAGGTGCCCATCGGCCATGGCGCGCTGCAGCTGGGTGCGCGAGAGGCCGTCGATCTGGATCAGCAGCAAGCCCGGGGTCTCGGCCGGGGCCTCGGAAATCGAGAGGCGCAGCAGGCGGATCGCCCATTCGCTGGGGCTGAGGACGCGGGCGAGGCGCCGCAGGTGCGCTTCCACCTCCGCCAGCATCAGGCCTGCCCCAGCGCTTCCTGCAGCCACTGCTCCGCCGTGCTCAGCGTCAGGCGGCGCACCGAGGCTCCGGCAGCCGGCAGATAGCGCAACAGGAGGCGGTAGCGGTCGTAGTCGAAGGTGCCATCGGCGAACCAGCGCGAAACGCCGGCTTCGTCATAGCGCAAGGCCTGCTGCAGGCGCCACTGGTCAAAGAGAAACAGGTGGCCGCGGCTGTGATCCACAGAGCACTCTTCCAGCACAATCGGGCCCTCGTAGGGCCAGGGCTTCAGGCGATGGGGCGCCCAGGCCATCGCGAAACGAGCATTGTAGCGCGCTGGTGCTTCCTGGCCCGCGCAGGCCCCGCACGCTGCGGCGATATCGGCCAAGGCCTGCTGGGCCTGTAGGCGGCTGCGAAAGACCCCAAGCACTTCCTCCAGCGGGATGGGGATCTCCGGATTCCACGGGCTCAGCCGCGCGGTCTGGCAGCCGCGCCGCAAGGGCCCCTGGCGCGCGATGATCAGCTCAGTGGGCATGCGCCCGCGGCGGTTCAGCAGCGGCTTGAGCGTCTTGATCAGCTGGGCTTCCAGCAGCAGCGCGCCGAGCTCGCCATGGGTCGCATGCGCTTCAATGCGGGTCAGGCGTTCGGTAAGCTCGCGGTCTTTGTCCGCGCGCAGATCCTGGGCAAAGTGCGCCAGCACCCGGCCGCGCACATCCGCGCTCTTGCCGACATACAGGGGCGTGTCTTGCGCGTCATAGAACACATACACGCCGGGGCCTTCGGACAAGGCGTCGAGATCGGCGGGCTTCAACTGCGCCGGCAGTATCGGGGCCTGCAGCAGCTGCTGTACCGCCTGCGCGATGCGTGCTGCGGGCAGCGACTGTCGCGCGTGCTGCAGAAACTGCCAGACTACCGCTGCGTCATCTAAGGCGCGATGGCGCCGGGCAACGGCGAAATCGAAGCGCTCAATAAGGGTCGCCAGGCTATGCCGGCGGTGCTCCGGGTACAAGAGGCGCGAGAGGCGCACCGTGCACAGGCACACGGCGCGATACGGCAGCCCCGCGCGTTCGAATTCGGTGCGCACGAAGCCGTAGTCAAAGCGCGCATTGTGCGCCACGAACACGCAGCCGGCCAGCAGCCCGTGCACGCGGCGCGCGAGGGCGGCAAACGGCGGGGCCTCTTCCACGTCCGCATCGGTAAGGCCGGTGATCTGGGTAATCATGCGGGGGATGCGGCAGCCCGGATGCACCAGGGAGCTGAACGTGTCCACGAGCCGGCCTTGCTCAATGCGGTGGATGCCGATCTCGATGACGCGGTCAAAGGCAGCGCTGCTGCCGGTGGTCTCCACATCGACAATCGCGAGGCTGAGCTGGTCGAGCATGCGGCCGGCGGATGCGTGCCACGAACGCTAGTGGTCGCGCCAGGTCTTGTTCAGAAAGTCGGCGCGGCCCGAGCCGACCTTGTAGGCGTTGTAGTGCGCAGCCTGCTTGCGGTAATAGTGCTGGTGGTATTCTTCGGCCGGGTAAAATGGGACCGCGGCCACGATCTCGGTCACGAGGGGCTCACGGAATTTCCCCGACGCCGCAAGGTGCTGCTTGGAGACTTCCGCGGCCTGCCGCTGCGCCTCGTCGTGCACGAAAATGGCCGTGCGGTACTGGGTGCCGCGGTCGGCGAATTGCCCCCAGCGCTGCGTGGGGTCGATGTTGCGCCAGAAGACATCGAGCAACTGCTCATAGCTGACCTGGTGCGGGTCGTAGGTCACCGCAATGACCTCGGCGTGGCCGGTGTTCCCGGTTAAGACCTGCTCATAGGTGGGGTGGGGCACGGAGCCTCCGGTATAGCCCACGCTCGTGCTGATCACGCCAGGCGTCTCATCAAACGGTTGCTGCATGCACCAGAAACAGCCGCCCGCAAACGTCGCCTGCATATACATTCCCTCCGTCGCGTGCTCCTCTGCCGCCCCGGTGAGGGCACCACACAAAGACAGCCCCCAACACGCCGCCACCCAGCGCCGCCTCATCATTCGCCTAGTAACTCGTGGGCTCCAGTCTGACTTTGCCGCGGAAGATCCAGTAGATCGTCACGGTGTAGCCCAGCACCACCGGCATCCCGCACGCGGCGATGACCAGCATGATGCCCAGCGTTTTTGGCGACGAGGCCGCATTGTGCACCGTGAGGCTGTGCGCCAGATCGGGCACGCTGCGCACGAGATACGGGTACGTGCCGACCCCCACCAGCATCAGCAAGAACGCGATGGCTGCGCACGAGGAGAAAAACGCCCGCCCGTCGCGGCCATGGAAGATCTCCCTGGGGACGTTGGCGATCGCCAGCAGCGCCCCCAGCGGCAGCACAAACAGCCAGGGCCTTGCCCGGATCGGCTCAGCCAAATGCGGCACGTACAGGAGGGTCGCCATCGTCGTGACGGCATAGCAGATGATGAAGCCGATCATCGTGAAGCGCACCCACACGCGCGCCCGTTCATGCAGGGGCCCTTCGGTCTTCATCACGGTGTAAATGGCCCCGTGCATCAGAAACAGGGCCACGGTCGTCACCCCGATCAGCAGCGGATAGGGCCGCAACAAGCCCACCCACGTGCCGGCGTACTCGTGCTGCGCATCCAGCGGGATGCCCTGCGCGATGTTGCCCAGCGCCACCCCGATCAGCAGGCTGCACAGCAGGCTGCTGAGGCCGAAGCTCACGTCCCACAGCTGCCGCCACCAGCGCATCGGCTGCTTACTGCGAAACTCAATGGCCACGGCCCGGAAGATCAGGGCCGCCAGCAGCAGCATAAAGGCCAAGTAGAATCCCGAGAACACCGTGGCGTACGCCTCGGGAAACGCCGCGAAGAGCGCCCCGCCGCTCGTGACGAGCCACACCTCGTTGCCGTCCCAGACCGGGCCGATGGCATTGAGCATCATCCGCCGCTCGCGGTCGCCCCGGGCGAAGAGATGCAGCCCGCCCACCCCGAGATCGAACCCATCGAGGATCGCGTAGCCGATGAGCAGAAAACCCACCAGGCCGAACCAGACCGTATTAAGATCCGGCAGCATGGGCGTGGCGCCGGTAGAGATCCGCAGGCTCTTCTTCGTCCGGCCCCTGGCGGATTTTCTGGTCAAGAAGAAAGAGAAAGAGCGCAAACAACAGGAGATAGATGAACGTGAACATGATCAGCGAGGCCCACACCATGTGGGCCGTCACGGTGCGCGAAAGGCTCTCTGAGGTGCGCAGCAGCCCATAGACGATCCAGGGCTGGCGGCCCACTTCGGCGGCAAACCACCCGAGCTGGTTCGCCAGCTGCGGCCCGAGCACCGAAAACACGAAGAGCCACAAGAGCCAGCGCGTCGTCCACAGCGTACCCCGCCACCAATGCCAGACGCCCGCGAGGCTTAACGCGATCAACCCCAGCCCGATCGCCACCATCGCGTGGAAGCATTGAAAACTGATCTGCACCGGCGGCCAGTCGGCCTGAGGATACGCCTCCAGTCCGGCTACCGGCTGCTGCGCATCCCCGCGCACCAGCCAGCTCAACAGCCCTGGCACCTTCGGCCCATGCACGCGCTGTGCGCCTTCATCCACCCAGCCGAACAGATGCAGCGCCCCTGGGGCCGAGGCTGGGTAATGCGCCTCAAAGGCGGCGAGCTTTGCGGGCTGGTGGCGGCTGACGATCACGGCGCTGCGGTGCCCCGTGACCAGCTGGAGCATGGAGGCCACAAGTGCTAAGGAGAGCGCGATTTTCATTGAAGCCTTCGCAAAGGCCTGATGCCGCCCCTGCAGCAGATAGTACGCGCTGACGCTGAGCACGAGGAACGCGCCCGCCTGCCAACAACCCAGGAGCACATGGCTGAGGCGATCCATCGAGGAGGGATTAAACACCATCGCCCAGAAGTCCGTGATCTCGGCGCGCGCCTGCAGGCCCTCGCCCACGACGTGGAAACCCGCCGGCGTCTGCATCCATGAGTTGGCGACCACGATCCACACCGCGCTGAACATCGAGCCCAGCGCCACCATCACCGTCGAGAAAAAGTGCAGCTTCGGCCCGACGCGATCCCATCCAAAGAGCAGCAGCGCCAGAAACCCCGATTCGAGGAAAAAGGCAAACACCCCTTCGGCCGCCAACGCGCTGCCGAACACATCGCCCACATAGCGGGAGAACGTGGCCCAGTTGGTGCCGAACTCGAACTCCATCACGATGCCGGTGGCCACCCCCAGGGCAAACGTGAGCGCGAACACCTTCACCCAGAATTTGGTCATCTGGCGGTACAAGGGCCGGCGCGTGCGCAGGTAGGCGGCCTCCATGCCCACCAGCAGCAACCCCAGCCCGATCGAAAGCGGCGGGTAGATGTAGTGGAAGGCGATCGTGAAGGCAAATTGCAGGCGCGAGAGCGTCAACACGTCCATGGTCATCTCGACAGAGCTAAAAACCTAGGGCGGGAGGGCGCCTGCCCTGAACCCGCCCTAGGCTTGGAGCGCTATTTCAGTTCAATAACCACCGCGCGCATTTCGGTGGCCCCGGTGTTCACCGCTGAGTGGGACTCCGCCGGGATCCAGACCACCTGCCCCTCTTCACCGACAAAGTCCATGGTCGACCCATCGGGATGTGTCAGTTGCAGCGTGCCGGGGGCCAGCACGTAGATTGCGTGATCCGGGTGGCTGTGCATGGCAATCGATTGCCCGGGCTGGAAGCTGATCTCCAAGATCCGCACGCGCTCATTTTCAAACTTCAGGGAATAGACGTCCGGGCCGATGACGAGCGGGTCTTCTGCCTGGGCCACACCAGCACCCACGCTCATCACCAAACCCAGCGCCACCAATAAGTGCCTGCCACATCCACGCATCCTACCTCCTCTGCTTAACCGCTTCTGTATAGAGCGCCCCCAAGGACTGCTCACCGGGATATTATGGCACCCAGCCTGGAAAAAAGACAGGCCAGGCGTGGCCCCACCTGGATGGTCTGCGGTGTGGTTACTCGTAGCGCAGCGCTTCGATGGGATGCAAGGCCGCGGCCTTGCGCGCCGGCCAGAGCCCGAAGACGATGCCCACCGCGGCCGAGAAGCCCACCGCCAGCAGCACCGCCCCGACGGATACCGTCGCGGCCCAGCCGGCCAGCTTGCTCATGGCCGTCGTGATCGTCCACCCCAAGACGATGCCTAAGCCGCCGCCCACGAGGCTGACCACGATCGATTCGATCAGAAACTGCGCTAGAATATCGCGCCGGCGCGCCCCGACCGCCTTGCGCAGGCCGATCTCCCGCGTGCGCTCGGTCACGGAGACCAGCATGATGTTCATGATGCCGATCCCGCCCACGAGCAGCGAGATCGCCGCGATGCATGCCAACAGCAAGGACATGGTGCGGCTGGTCTCCGTGAGGGCAGCCTGGATCTCGGCCATATTGCGGATATCGAAGGTATCGCGCTGCGACGGTGGCAGCCGATGGCGGCGGATCACCAGCTCCTCGATGGCGACCTGCGTTGCTTCCATTTCCTCGGCACGGGCCACCTGCACGTCAATCGAGTCTAAGTAATCCTTGCCCAGCAGCCGCCGCATGGCCGTCGAGAGCGGTACCACGATCACGTCATCCTGATCGCGCCAGCCGGTGGCCCCCCGCTCGGGCAGCACGCCGATCACTTGGAAAGGCACCTTGTTGATCTTGATATCCGCCCCCACGGGATTCGTCTCGCCGAAGAGCTCCCGCACGAGGGTGAGCCCCAGCAGGGCCACGCGAGCGCGCATGCGCTCCTCATCGGCCGTAAAGAAGCGGCCCACCAGAGGCGTGGCGGCGCGCACCTGCTCGAAGGCTGGGGTGGCCCCCTGCACCTGCGTGTTCCAGTTCTTGTTGCCGTAGGCCACTTGCGCGCGTCCGGAGACCGTGGGGACCACGTGCCACACCGACGGCAGGGCGGCAATGGCCTGCGTATCCTCCAGATTCAACCGCGTGACCGTGCCCGCCTCCAGGGCCACGCCGTGCACCTGCCGCGAGCCGGGCCGCACGCTGAGCAGGTTCGAGCCCAGCGACGAGAGCCGCGCTTCCATCGACTCCTTCGCCCCCGCGCCCAGCGCCAGCATGGCGACGACGGCCGCAACACCAATCAGGATGCCGAGCATCGACAGGCCCGTGCGCACCTTATTGGC
>JAGVGS010000186.1 GCA_020057015.1 Candidatus Omnitrophota bacterium
GGGCGGCAGGGATGATGTGCGCCCTGACCGCGGGCGCGCGCGGCCGCCGGGTGGCCCTGCTGGAGCACGCGGAGGTCATCGGCCGCAAGATCCGCATCTCAGGCGGCGGCCGGTGCAATTTCACGAATCTGGGCGCTGGGCCGGAGCAGTACGTATCTGCCAATCCGCACTTTGCGCGCTCGGCCCTGGCGCGCTACACCCCGGAGCATTTTCTACAGCTCGTGCGCGCGCATGGCATCGCCTTCCATGAAAAGAAGTTCGGGCAGCTCTTCTGCGATCACTCGGCCCAAGCGCTGATTGACATGCTGGTGGCGGAGTGCCGGCAAGCCGGGGTGGTGATGGCGCTGGGCTGCCAGGTGCGGGCGGTGGCAAAAGCCGCGCGCTTTACCGTCCAGACGAACCAGGGGGCGTGGACCTCGAAGGCACTGGTCATCGCTACCGGCGGGCTCTCGCTGCCCAAGATCGGGGCGACGGATTTAGGCTACCGCCTGGCTCGGCAGTTCGGCTTACAAGTGCTTGAGACAGCGCCTGCGCTGGATGCCTTCGTGTTTGCAGCCCCGGAGCAGCGGCATTTCCAGGCGCTGGCCGGCGTGTCGCTGCCCGCGGGGGTGCGCTGCGGCGAGACCTGCTTTCGCGAGCAGGTGCTGTTCACCCACACGGGTCTCAGCGGCCCGGCGGCGTTGCAGGCCTCGCTGTATTGGCGCCCGGGGCAGGCCCTCCACGTGGACTGGCTGCCGGAGCACACACTGGCCCAGGTGCAGCAGTGGCTCGCGCAGAGGCAGCGCGCGCGTCCGCGCGCTGATGTGAAAACGGTGCTGGCCGAGCAGCTCCCTAAGCGCGCCGCAGAGCGGTTTTGCGCGCTGAGCCCCGTGACGGAGCAGCCGATCGCACAGCAGACCAAAACCGCACTGGAGACCCTGGGCCGCCAGCTCAAGGAGTGGTCATTCATCCCGCAGGGGACGGTGGGCTATCGCACCGCCGAAGTCACGCGCGGCGGTGTCGATACGCGAGAACTCTCCTCCAAGACGATGGAGGCAAAGAAAGTGCCGGGACTGTATTTCATCGGCGAGGTCGTCGACGTCACCGGGTGGCTGGGCGGCTATAACTTCCAGTGGGCCTGGGCCTCAGGCTGGGCGGCAGGACAAGCGGTTTAGCGCCGCGGCGCGCTGCTGATTAGGAGGGCGTGGCGAAGTTCAAGGGGGCTTCGAAGGCGAGCCCAATCTCGCCACCCGCTGTGGTGCCCTGACGGCGCTGCCACACGACGCGACCCTCGAGTTCAAGCGGCGCTGCCCCCTCCTCGGCAGGGGTCATCCGGCAGCGCGCGCGTCCTTGAAAGAGACGCGCCAGCGCAGGCAGAAACGGCAGTTTCAACCCCAAGCCGCGGGCGCTGAGGTTCGTGATCGTGCCGCGGCTGACGCGACGGCCGGTGGCAGAATCCAAGAGCTCTGCGAGCGGTCCCAGCGTCAGCGGCGGGCCGAGGCGCGGCTCTTGGCGGCGCTCCTCGCCGGTCCACAAGTCGTAGCCAGCCTGGCGGGCGCGCTCCAGCAGTTGCGCAACCCCCTCTTTGAGGCCGGCCAGCGACGCCTGAGTGTCCTGCAGCTGAGTGTGCAGCTGATCCTTCTGCGCGTGCAGCTGGGGGATGACCGCACGCTGCTGTTCAAACAGGGTTTTCAACTCTCCGAGATACCAATTCGCTTCATCGCGGGCCTGGCCGGCTTGCACCAACTCGAGGCGAGCCTGGTCTTGCGCCGCGGTGAGTGCGGCACACTGCTCGCGCAGCGCGTCGTGTTGCTGTTGTGCGGCCAGCAGCCGCTGGCGCTCCTCACCTAAATACCACTCGCTCTCAGCATGCGCCTGCTGGAGCTGCGCATGGGCAGCGCGCAGCGCCTCGAGCTCTTCGGTTAGGCGCTGTGCGAGCGCGGGTGAGATCTCTGACAGCACCTCGGTCTGCCGCGCGGCCAGGAGCTGCTCTTGCGACTGGGCGAGTTGAGCTTCCAGCTGCATGCGCGCATCGTACTGCGCGGTCCACTGGGCCTGGGCCTCGGCCATCTCTTCAAGCGCGCGAGCGCGCTCCTGTTCGAGCGTCTGCAGCTGAGCCCGCAAGGCGCTCAGCTGCGCGTCAGCCTGCTGCGCGCGCTGGTCGCCTTGCTCGAGGCGGGCTTGTAGTTCAAGGAGGCTATACCGCAACGCCTGGTCGCTTTTCTGCGCTCCGGCCAGCTCGCGCCGATAGGCCTCGGCATCCTCAAGGCTCGCGCCCAGCTTGACGCCCATGGCGACGTATTGCTCTTGCGCGGCTTGCTGCTGGTGGCGGGCGTCTTGAAGGGTGAGGTCCATGCGCGCGAGCGCCTGCTGAGCTTCCTTGAGCGCTGCGGCCGAGGCGACCGCATCCCCCATCTCGCGCTGAATCCGCTGCGCCCAGCGCCGGCGTGTCAGCCAGAGGAGTGCGACACCGGCCAATAATCCTAAGGCCCACGATGTGCTGAATCCCGACCCGGTGCGACGGGCGGACGGCCACGCGGTGAGCACGGGCTGCGGTACCTCGATCACTTGCGTGACCACGGTCGGCTCCGGCGTGTGGGAGGCGGCCGGCTCTGGCGCCGTCTGTTCGGCCAGCGCCTTGTCCATGACCTCAAGGCGCCGCAACACCGGCGCGGTGTTGGCGTCTCGCGCTAGGCAGAACCCCGCTGGCCAGAGGGCCAACAGGCCGGCAGTCAACAGGGCCGTGCCGCGAGCAAAGGCGTGGGCTGACAGCGAGGCGGGGCTCATGGGGCTTGCACCTGATCGTCAATCGCGATCGCGTCGACCGGATAGGCAGGCAGGACGCGCGCGGCGGCCAGGCGCTGCTGCACCCGCTCCACTTGCACGCGCGCGATGAGCGCCTCCTGCCGATACACGCTCAGCACATCGCCAATATTCACCTGATCCCATCCGGCATCGAACACGACAAAGCTCCACTCCGGGTTGACAGCCACCACCTTGGCGAGACTGCGCGCGGCCCGCGTGTGGATCGGCACCGTGATGCGGGCGATCTCCACCGCTCCCGTCGCCGTGGCCCGTTGCTGCGCCAGCACCAGATCGGTTTGCAGGGCACTCAACTGCCGCTGGTGCTCGGCCAGCGCCTGCCGCAATTGCGTGCTCGTGGCCTGCTCACCGGTGAGGCGGGCGACTAACGCGTCGACCTCGCGATTTTTGGTCTCGACGGCGAGCTGTGCCTGCGCGGTCCGTCGCCGCTCGAGGCCGAGGGCTTGTCCAAGCTGCTGCTGCTGCACCAGGGCTTGCTCCAGCGTCCGCACGAGGCGTACGCGGCTTTCACGCTCCATCCAAGTGATCGCTGCCAAACCCACCGCCAACACAGACATCGTGGTGAGCCAGAACATCCCGCGCGGTAGGGAAGGCATCATGGCAGGCGTGGCACTCCTTTGCTGTTGAGGACGTCTGTATAGACTCTGCGTGACTATATATCATCTGCCCTGGAAAGTACATATGAGCAAAATCATAGAGCGCTCGGTGAGGGGCCTTCCCCGGCGCACCCGCGCACCCCCCGCAACGACGAGTTAGCGGCTGCCAAAGAGCACCAACAGCTGTGCGGCCAGAATGCGCAGCAGCATGACCAGCGGGTAGACCGCGGCATACGCCACCACCTGTGCGTTCGAGCTGGCCTGCTGGTTGGCGAAGGCGAGCGCCGGGGGATTGGTGGTGCTGCCGGCCAAGAGGCCGCAGAGGGTGAGATAATTCATGCCCCGCGCCCGCGCGATGGCGGCGGTGAGGGCGAGGGGCACGAGGGTAATCAGCATCCCGCCCAGCAACCACCGCAGCCCGTCCCCACTCAGGAACGACGCGACGAGCCGATCGCCTGCGCGCAAGCCCACGCAGGCCAGAAACAGCGCAAGGCCGATCTCGCGCAGCATCAAGTTGGCGGCGGGCGGCATCGACCAGATCAGCGGCCCCAGCTTGCCAAGACGGCTGAGGATCAGCGAGACGAGGAGCGGGCCCCCCGCCATGCCCAGGCGTACCGGGGCCGGGAGGCCGGGCCACTGCCAAGGCAGGGCGCCGAGCCAGATCCCCAGCGCCACGCCGACAAACAACGGAATCAGCTGCGGCTGCTGCAGCGCGGCCTCTGAATTGCCCACTTCGCGCGCAAAAAAATCAATCGCGGCCTGCTCACCAACGACCGTGAGCCGATCGGCAAAGCGGATCTCCACCTCGGCGCTGGCCGGGAACTCCACATCGCCGCGGCTGATGCGCGTGATGGTGATCCCGTACAGGAACGCTTCGAGTTCCTCGATGGTCCGCCCGACCATGCGCCGGCGCGAGACCAGCACCTGGCGCGTGGTAATCCGCTCGCCGGCCTCGGCGGGTGCTAAGGCCGGGGCGCCGATGATGCGCTGAAAGCCTTCGAGCTGAGCGGCCGTGCCCACCAGCCGCACGAGATCTCCCAGGTGCAGCACGCTATCCGGCAGGGCGACCTCGGCGTGGCCCGCATGAAAGACGCGCGAGACCACCACGCTGCAGGCGCGCAGCGAAGGAATCTCATCCACGGTGACGCCGTCGAGCTTAGGGTTCTCAACGCGCAAGTCCTGCACGACCACTTGAGGCGCGTGGTGCGCATGGGCGGCAGCGTAGGCCGCAGCCTCTTGGGCCGGATCAATGCGGCCCCACCGGCGCGTGAGGACCATGGTGAGGATGAGGCCCAGGAGGCCGAACGGGTACGCGACAGCGTAGCTGAGGCCCGGCAGCTTGAGCAGCTCCGGCGTGGCTCCAGGCAGCTGTTGCAGCGCCTGTTGGGCGGCCGCCAGGCTGGGGGTATTGGTGGTGGCTCCTGTGAACAGGCCCACCGCTTCAGCCATCGGGATGCCGGCGAACCGGCTAAGGGCCACGGTCAGCGCCGCCCCCAGCGCCACAATGGCCGCGGCATACAGATTCAGATGCAGGCCGAAGCGCCGCAGTGAATCGAAGAAGCGGGGGCCGACCTGCAGGCCAATGGTGTAGACGAAGAGAATCAGCCCAAACTCGCGCAGCACGTCATTGAGCGCGGGCGACAGGGCCCACTGCCAGTGGCCGAAGAGCAGGCCGGCAAACAGCACGCCGGCCACCCCCAGCTGCAGCCCGAACAGCCGCACGCTGCCCAAGGCCAGGCCCGCGCCGATGACCAGCGAGAGCACCAGCAGCGCCTGGGCCGAGCTCTCCGCAGGCATTAGGAACGAGTACAGCGTGGCAGTGTCCATGAGGGTGGCGACGTGTTCATCATACCTGCTGGGGCTGAGGAAAGGAACAGGCAGCCCTCGGGGGGTGGTGGGTCAGGCGGGGTGATCCGAAAAAGTCAGATGCGCCGGCACCCACCAGGGTGCATAATAACTCCCCAGAAGGGAGGGTCCATGGACGAAGCAGCGGATCGGATGTTTGCTCAGCCTAAGCCGGCGGAGGATTTTAACTTTGGCCGCAAAACGGCTGAGGTGTTCGATGACATGCTGGCGCGCTCGGTGCCCTTCTATGCCGAAATCCAGCGCATGATCACGGAGCTAGCGGCTGATTTTGCCGTCAAGGACACGAACCTGTACGACTTAGGCTGCTCCACCTGCACCACGTTTCTGGCGCTGGATCCGGTCGTGGAGCCCAGCGTGAAATTCATCGGCATCGACTCCTCGCCTGAGATGTTGCAGCGTGGTGCGGATAAGCTGACCCAATCCGGCACGGCGCGCCGCTATGAGCTCGTGCACGCTGATTTGAACGACACGGTGGCCATCAACGACGCGTCGGTCGTCATCATGAACCTCACCCTGCAGTTCGTGCGGCCCCTGCGGCGCCAGCAGCTCATGGCGGCCATTGCCCAGGGCATGCGCCCCGATGGCTGCCTGTTGCTCATCGAAAAAGTGCTCAGCCGCGAATCCACCCTGAACCGGTTTTTCATCAAGTACTACTACGGCTTCAAGCAGCGCAACGGCTACAGCGCGATGGAAATCAGCCAGAAGCGCGAAGCGCTCGAGAACGTGCTGGTGCCGTACCGCACCGAAGAGAATGCCGAGCTGCTGCGCAGCAGCGGTTTTCAGTGGTCGGAATTATTCTTCAAGTGGTACAACTTTTCCGGGGTGGTGGCGGTGAAATGACGTCCGCAGCACCCTGGAATCGCGCGGCAGGCGACTTCTTCTTCCGCGTGAGAAACGCCGTATTTCCCGCGCTCGTGGTGCTCATCCCGCTGTTCTCGCGGCCGCGCCTGTATTTCAATGATCCCGCGCTCGATGCGCTGCTGCGCCATCTCGGGGTCGCACTGGCGCTGGCCGGCGCCGGGGTGCGCCTGGCCACGATCGGCTTCGAGTACATCGACCGAGGCGGCAAAGAAGGGAAAGTGCACGCCACGCGGTTGGTGCGCTCAGGCCTATACGGCATCTCCCGCAACCCGATGTATGTCGGCAATCTGCTGATCGCCGTCGGGGTGTCGCTGGCCTCCGGTGCTCTGCTGACGTGCTGGGTGGCGATCCCGCTGTTTGTCTTCATCTACCAGGCGATCGTGACGGCGGAGGAGGCGTTCTTGCTGGGGAAGTTCGGCGAAGACTACGCGCGCTATTGCCGCGAGGTGAACCGGTTCTGGCCCTCCTGGCAGCGGCTGCCGGAGGCTTTTCGCGGCCTGACGTATGATTGGCGCAAAGCGCTGCGCAAGGATTTGGGCACGCTACTGGGCCTCATCGAGGGCTTGATGGCCTTGGCGATTTGGCGGCGCGTGTGGCTGCGCGGCCGTTTGGCCCTGCCGCAGGAGCTGCCGACCTTAGCCCTGATGGGCCTGGTGCTGGCCGTGTACGTCGCGGCCCATGCGCTGAAGAAGCAGCGCAAGTTTTTCTACACCCCAGAAGAGTCCCGCACGACCGTCTAGCGCGACACCGCATTCTCACCTTAAGTCCGCGTTTCATCACCATGTCGTCTATTTATTAAGATAGCCACGCCAAGCTGTAGCAGGAGCCCCAGCTCGCTTTTGTTTATGTAGAGACCATCTCGTAACCTGTTCTCATTGAGATTCTTATAGTTTTGTAAAAAGAAACAAATGGCATAGATATTGCTTTTACTTAATAGGTACAGCCTTTCAAGTTCACCCCACCTGTTATGGAGAGTAATTCTGACATGCCGGTGCTGACAGAAAAACGACCGATATTGAGGAAATTAGAGGGTCTCTTCAATGGGACACAGCGCCCCACCACTATGGCGGCGCAGCAGGAGGAGCGGGCGCTGCTGAAGCCGCTCTTGATCGCAGGAACCACCGCGCTGTTGGTCTTACTAGGCGCAGAGGGGGTGGCGCGCGGCGTGATGGGGGTGCTGCCGCTGCCGCACAGCTACACCCATCCGCGCAACCTGATGCTGGACCGAGGCTGGGTGGCGTACACTGCGCCGCGGCTGCATGCGGCCGATGAGAAGCTCATCATCCTCATTGCCAATTCGCAGGGGTATGGCCGCGAGATGGGCGACCCGCAGCAGATCTATGCCGCGCACCTGCAGCGCCGCCTCAATGCCGCAGATCGCTCGCATCGCTATCGCGTGGCCAACTGGTCGATGAACGGCGGCATCGCACCCGACATGGTGCTGCTCGCGGCCCGCGCCGCGGCCCATACCCCGGAGGCGGTGCTGTTCGTCACGTATCGCCACACGGTGCTCGATGTGCGCAGCGACTACCCGGCCTATTTCAGCAACCGGAACCTGCAATATCTCGGCTATGAGCCCTCGGTGCGCCGGCTGCTCTCCAAGCCCTTCTTGCGGCGGTACTCGCTCTCGCGGCCGCTGGGGTGGCTGACGTCGGCCAGCAGCTTGCTGCAGCTGCATCACCTGTTCATGGTGCCGGGGCACAAAGGAGTGATCGGCCGCGTCCAGGCGCAGAGTCGCGCGTCCACCAGCAGTGCGGCCCCATCCTACAGAGAACAGCCCTGGCACCCCCGCGGCGAGGAGATGCTCTGGGAGATGCACGACACGCTGCGTCGGGGACTGCCTGCGGTGCCGATGGCCTTCGTCAGCATGCCGATCGACCTCAGCTTGATGGCGCCTGAAAACCGCAACGTGTTACGCAGCTACGCGCCTCGGCTGCAGGCCATGTTCTTTGGCCGCCCCGGCGTCCATGTGTGGGATGGGGTGGAGGCGATCCCGCAGGCCTCTTTCTACAGCAACACCCATTTCACCGCTGAGGGCCACGCGCAGTTCGGCGATTGGCTTTTCGATCGCGTGCAGCCGCTGGTAAGGCCCACCTCGGCCGCGGCGCCTGACTAATGCTGTTTAACTCCCTCTCGTTTTTGCTCTTCTTTCCCATTGTGCTGCTCGGGCATGCCCTGCTGAAAGACCGGCCGCTGCGCCTGTGGCTGGTGATCATGAGCTATGTGTTTTATAGCTGGGGGCAGCCGTGGTGGTACGCGGGGCTCCTGTTCTTCACCACGGCCGTGGATTATCAAGTGGCCCAGCGCATTGCCCTCGCCCGATCGCCCCGCGCCCGCAAGGGTTGGCTGATGATCAGCGTGATCGGCAACCTGAGCGTGCTGGGCCTGTTCAAGTATTTGGAGTACCTGATGGCGCTCACCAACCGCTTCAGCGGCTGGCTGCATTTGGGCTTCTCGGTGCCGGTGCCGGACTTGCCGCTGCCGGTGGGGATCAGTTTTTACACCTTCCAAACGATGTCGTACACCATCGATGTCTACCGCGGCAAGCTCGCCCCGGCCCGCAGTTTTCTCAACCTGGCCCTCTATGTGGCGTTCTTCCCGCAGCTGGTGGCCGGCCCGATCGAGCGCGCAGGCAACCTGCTGCACCAGCTCTCGCAGAAAATGGCGCGCACCAGCGAGGACGTGCTGCTGGGCCTCACGCGCATTTTTTGGGGCTTAGCCAAGAAGGTGGTGGCCGCCGAATGGCTGGGCATCGTCGTGAACCGCGTCTACGGGCACCACGAGACCGCGACGACCTGGGACCTCTTGCTGGCGACCTACGGTTTCGCGTTCCAGGTCTATCTCGACTTTTCCGCCTACTCGGACATTGCCATTGGGCTCTCGCGCACGATGGGCATCCGCTTGGTGGAGAATTTCCGCACGCCGTACCTGGCGCGCACGATGTCGGAATACTGGAACCGCTGGCACATCAGCCTCTCCACCTGGCTGCGGGATTATCTCTATTTCCCGCTGGGCGGCTCGCGCAAGGGGGCGTGGCGCACGGTGCTGAACATTTTCCTGGTGATGATGCTCGGCGGGCTCTGGCACGGGGCCTCGAACACGTTCCTCCTGTGGGGTCTCTGGATCGGGCTGGGGATCGCCCTCTACCATCTGTATCGCATTTACATCCTCGGCGGCGTGAAAGATGACCCCGAGCGCCCGCTGGCCTGGCGCGATCTGGTGCCCATCATCCTCACGTTTCATTGGATGGTGCTCTCGCGCGTCTTTTTCCGGGCCCATTCCGGCGAGCAGGCGTTCCACATTCTCGGCAAGTTCTTCACCCAGCCCTGGGGGCCGGTGCATTTTGACGTGCCGCTCTGCGACGTCTGGCGCGCCGTCGGATTCATGGCGTTAGCCATGGTCGCCCAGCTAGCCCGGCGCCTCGGCTGGCGCACGACCTGGCCGGCGCAGGGCTATTCGCCGGTGCTCGCGGGCGCGCTCTGGGGCCTCCTCGCCACGGCAATCTTGCTGCTGTTCGCCCCCACGCAATCCCAGTTCATCTACTTCCAGTTCTGACCTGACGCCTCGCGCGTCGTCCTTGCGGCCCCTCCGCCTTGCTGATACGCTCGAAGCGCGATGCCCAGCGCCCGCGCCCATCCGTTTGCCGAAGCGCTGAAGCTGCGCGATGTCCGGCTGTTTCTCGCCTCCGTGGCGTTTTTTACCCTCGCCAGCCGGGCGGTGCTGGTGACGATCGGCTTTCAGGTCTATCGCCTCACGCGCGATCCAGCGGCCCTCGGGTGGCTGGGGCTGGTGGAAGCGATCCCCGCCATCTCGCTGGTCCTCTTCGGCGGCTACGCGGCCGACCATGTCAACCGGCGCGCCATCTTGCTGCTGACCCGTGCGGTTTCCTGCGCGTGCGGTGCGGCTCTCATCTTACTCTCGCGCGCTGACCACCAAGCCCCCCTGGCCGGACTGTATGGCGTGATCTTTGTGGCCGGTATCGCCCGGGGATTTGCCGATCCGGCTGCGACCGCCTTTGAAGCGCAGCTGGTGCCCAAGGCACTCACCGTCAATGCCGCCTCCTGGATTACCAGCGTGTGGATCAGCTGCGCCGTGGTAGGACCAGCCCTGATCGGCTTTGCGTTTGAGGTGTGGGGGGCGGCGGGCTCCTACGGGCTGATCACGGCGGGTTTTGTGCTCTCCTGGGCGTGCATGGCGCTGATTGGCCCGAAGCCTCAGCCCCGGCCGCTGCGGCAGGAGCCGATGCTGCAGAGCATCGGCATCGGCTGGCGCTTTGTCTGGGCGCATCAGCCGCTGCGGGGTGCCTTGGCGCTGGATCTCTTCGCGGTGCTCTTTGGCGGCGCCGTGGCGCTGCTGCCGATCTATGCCGAGGACATCTTAAAGGTGGGTGCGAGGGGCCTGGGGCTGTTGAACGCTGCCCCCGCCCTAGGGGCGTTGGGCGTGACGCTGTGGGCCACCTATCGGCCGCCGATTAGCCGCGCCGGGCGCAACTTGCTGCTCGCGGTCACGGGGTTTGGGCTGAGCATGCTGGTCTTCGCGTTCTCAACGCATTTTTGGCTCTCGATGGCCGCGTTGTGCTGCAGCGGGGTGTTCGATGGGGTGAGCATGGTAATCCGCCGCTCGATGGTGCGCTTGCTCTCGCCGGATGCGCTGCGCGGGCGCATCGCCGCTGCCAACTGGGTGTTTATCAGCGCGTCGAATGAGCTGGGGGCTTTTGAAAGCGGTATGCTGGCGGCCTGGATCGGCACGGTGCCGTGCGTCGCGGTGGGCGGGCTCCTCACGCTGGGCGTGGCGGCCCTCACGGCGCGCTTGGCACCGCAGCTGCGGCGCTTGCGTTTTGATCTGCAGACGCTGGAGCGTAAGCTCTGAGCCGACTCTAAGGGCAGGGGGCTACGACAAGGAGGGCGTGATGAGTGCCGGCGGTACGAAGTGGCAGGACCTGGGGTTGCTCTGGCTGCGGGGGTTGATGGGAGCGGGCATCGCGTACCACGGCTACGGCAAGGTCTTCGGCGAGCACATGGCGCAGATGGTGCAGGGCGTCGGGCAGATGGGGTTTCCGATGCCGGCAGTCTTCGCGTGGGCCGCGGCCCTCTCGGAATTCCTGGGCGGCCTGCTGATTATGGTGGGGTTTCAGACGCGCGCCGCCGCCGGGGCAATCTTTCTGACGATGAGTGTGGCTGCCTTCAGGGTCCATGCCGCGGATCCGTTCAAGGTGAAAGAACTGGCGCTGGCCTATTGGACCATGGCGGGCGCGCTGATGCTGCTGGGCGGGGGCGCGTACACGCTGGATGCCGGCCTGAAATCGAAGCGCTAACGACGAAGTGAGTCGGCGGTGGTTGCGGCTTGTGCGCGCGTGGCGTAGCCCAGGATAAGGGCGAGCAGCGCGCCAAAGAAGATATGCGAGAGCAATAAGTTCCACCCCGGCAGAGCGGCCAGGGGCCTCAAGAAGAACCCGTATTGCGCCGTGAGGATGACGCTTAACAGCAACAGCCCCAGGCGCCAGGGACTGCGGGCGCAGACCGGCAGCAACAGCGCGTAGAGCGGCAGCAAGATGCCGTAATGATGGGTCCATGCGATCGGGGAGGCCAGCGTCGCCGCCAGGAGCATGAGCGCGAAATCGAGCGCCTGCCCGCGGCCGCGCCGCAGCGGCCACAGGGCGCTGAGCAGCAAGAGCGCCGAAGTGGCCAGCGTCCCGACGTAGACGGCCTGGTGAAAGGGCGCATACTGCGTGAAGGAAAACGTTAAGCTATCGCCCGTGTGCCAGAAGCGATGCAGCAAGCCATTCACGGATTGGTTCGGGAAGTAGCTTTCCCCCCGCCGGCCGATGTCGCCCAGCAGCCGCGCGTATTCGACATGGTACGCCCAGCCAAAGCGCCAAATGGCGAGTGCGGTGCCCACGAGCCATGTGGCCGCGCTGGCCCGCACGAAGGGCCATTCGCAGCGCAGTGCGCCCCAGAGCAGCAAGATCGCGTACTGGGGTTTCACCAGGGCGCAACAGCCCACCAACACGCCGGCGGTGCCGCGCCGGCCGCGCAGCCAATACCACACCGCCGCGGTCAGGATGGCGTTCAGCCAGGTCTGAATTTGCCCGCTGCCGTAAGAATAGATCGCGGGGAAAAAGGTCAGCGTGCCCAGCAGCGCCAGCAGCCCGCGCGCCCCCTGCTCGGCCGGCGCTGCGGGCTGCAGGACGACCGAGAGGATGCGATACAGATACCATGCCATCAAGAGCAGTGCGCCCCAAGAGAGGGCTTCGGCGAAGCCGGTGAGGTTGTACTGCCCGCGGAACGCGGTCGTGGGCGAGGCCCACACCAGCACATCCCCAATCCACAAAGCCGCGGGCGGATACTGAAATTTGGCCTGCTGCAGCACGGACGCATACAGCGGCTCGAAGGGGTGCTCCTGCAGGCGTGTGTACGCGATCATCAAGGGCATCCACGTGTCATCCGCCTCCCAGTTCATGATGAAGTCGCCGGTATTCGTGAGCGGGGTCGGCTCGGCCGCGGGCCCGAAGAGTTGCGGCACGAGCAGGCTCGTGGCGAAGATCTGCGCGAACAGGAAGGCGGCACTGCGGCGCGTGAGCGGCTGCAGATGCCGGCGCTGCGTCAGAAAGTAGCTCCCGAGGAGTGCCACGAACAGCCAGGCAAGCGCGGCGCGGGCCAGGCGATCCCAGTGGTGGTGGTAGTCGTCCCAGGTGGGCGTGAGGTTTGCGGCGGGTGCGGTCTGTAGGAGGCGCTGATACGGCTTGACCAGCAGCCGCCAGCCGTCACGGCCGCACCAATGCCCCAGGAGAAAGAGGACGACTAAGAGGCCGAGCACCCAGCGATGGGGGGTGTGGGTAGACACCATCAGGGCGCTCTGCCGGCTAGCGCGCCCACTTGGGGGGCTCGATAGCGGGGGTGGGACTGGTTGCCCCGGCACGTACCGCAGGATCCAGCAGCCGGCCGCGGATGGCATCCTCGCTGTTGACGAATAACATGGCATTATCCAACTGTTGGAGATTATTGATCGCAGCACAGAGAATCAGCGCAACCAGCAGCGCGCGCACGAGTCCTCGAGGTTTCGCAAAACAGCTCCACCCCACCACGATCAACAGAAACGGCAGCCAGTGCATCGAGTAGAGAAAGACTTCGCCGCCACCGTAGATCGTATGCAGTGTCAGCTGGCCTAGGAGCATGGCCCACACGATTTGACGCAGCGTGGTGAAGCCCTGCACCCGCCGCTGGGCGGCGATCCCCAACCCCAAGAGCGCTGTCCACAGCGCACAGCCGAGGAGCCCCCAGAGACTGGCCGAGCCAGGGGCCATCTGCTGGAATGTCATAGCCAGGACGTGCGGATGATCGAAACCCTCCACGACCCGGAAAGCCGGCGCAATGATCGTGTGATAGAAGAAGGAGTTCAGGATATGCAGCGCCCCCCCGGAACTGGCCTGGAAGATGTATTCATGCGCATACTCTGGAAAGCCGATCTTAAACGTCGGGAAGATGAACATGTTGATCACACAGAGAAGCCCGACCGATCCGAAGGCCGAGAGCGTGATCCACAGCGCCCGGCGCCATGCGAACGTGGCAAACGCAATGAACATGCCGAGCATCCAATTGGTGACGCTGATCGCCATAGTGAGCGCGCTGGTGAGGATATACCAGCGTGTCCGCAGCGGGCGGTATTCAGCGACCGCCACGATGATCATCGCCAGCAGCAGCGTGACCGACCCCAGAGCCCAGCTCTCTGGTAGGACGAACCAGAGCAAGCCGCTGGCGCTGACGCCGCCCAGCAGCGTCAGCAAGAACGCGTCCAGTTGCGTATGGCGGATCAGACGCAGGAGGTAGTAGCAGGCGCTGACCCACGCGCCGGCCACCAGACCCAGCACCACCCGGACCGCGGCATACATCGGCAGGCCGGTCAGCCAGTGCACGATGAAGACGGGAAAAAAGGCATAGGAGAGCAGCGGATGCATAAACGAGCGGTCGCGCGTGTCGCTCAAGCGATCGGCCATGTGCATCATGTAGCGCGGGGAGTCGCCGTCGAACCAGACGTCGAAATAGTCTTCCCCCGCGAGAAACCAATCAGGCAGCCGTTGGGCCTGCCCCCAGATCAGGAGGAAGAACAGGACCCCCAATCCGATAGGCAGTACGTAATCTGCAGCAGCAAAGCGCGGCCACGATGGACGAGCAGCCGCCGCGGCACGCCGGTGCTTGCTGGTATGGCCATTGGCGATGAGCAGGGTACTGGCCAATGTGGACCGCACAGGCTTTATGCGGCGCTGTGTATGCGTAGGCATGGGTTATGTGGTGTTAAGTGAAAGTATACCTGACGCTGTAGGGGGGTTGAGAAGGGGAGGGCGCGGAAAAACGGTCAGACGTGCTGGGCAAGCCAGCGGGCGATATCGGCCTGGTCGCGCCGGGCCCAGCGCCCCGAGAGGCGGATGTGCTCCAGCGTGCGCTGCATGGCGCGCTCGGTGCCGGGCACCGGATGCACGGCAAAAAATCGGGACACATCAGCCAGGGCCGAGGCACTCGTAAAGCCCCCCGCGGCCCCTTCGACGATGCGCGTCATCAGATTCAAGCCGCCGCTGGCGTAGCGGCGTACGAGTTCCGGCCAGTGCGTTTTCACGAACGCCCACGCGATCGGACGGCCGGCACGGTTGCCGCCGAATCCTCCCAAGAGCACATAGGCGTCCTGCCGGCGCACGTGGGGCGAAAGGGCCAGCGTGAGCGTCCGTCGGATGAGGGCCGGCTGCTGGGATTGCGTCAGCGCGCGCAGCACCCGCACGCGCTCTTCTTGCAGCGGGCTGCGGCGATACAGCGCCAGCAGCTGCGCGTACTCTCGGCGGCCGCCATGCTCGGCCACGATGCCATACACCGCGCTGCGCAGGTTCGGGGCCAGCTCGCTCCCGCGTGCGAAGGCTTGAAACCGCCGACGGGCTTCTGCCATCGTGGCGGCATCCTGGTAATGGCCCATGCGGCCAAGGAGCAGCGCGCGCAACAGCGCCTGCAAGTGGCCTTCCTCAGCTTGTGCCTCCCAGCCCAGCTGCCTGGCTTGGGCCGCGATGAGCGCATGACCCACCTGCCACAGCTGCCGTTGTGTGGCCCCTGGCGGCAGCAGCCGCTCGATGGCCTGCAGGCTGCCGGCGATGGTCAGCCAGAGATGGTAGTCAGTGTAGCGTCGGCAGTTGTTCAGTACATCGAGCGCTTGCGACGTGCGCAGATGGCCGGCCTGAGCCAAGGCAAAGACGTCATCGAGCAACCCCAGCGCATCGAGCGAGGGGAGTTGCCGCCCGGCTAGGGCCGCGACAAGTGCCGCCAGCTGGCTGGGTGCATAGGCGGTGCGATAGAAGCCGCTCTGGCCGGTGTTGAGCTTGATCCAAGCTGCTGAAGCCGGAGCGCGCCATATCGCGCTGCGCGCGCGCAGTAGCGCATACCGCGGTTGCGACTCGCCGGCAGCGCTCGCGACCACCGGCACGCTCCAGGGCTGATCCTCGTGAGCAGAGGCAGGCCGGCCTGAGGCCAGAAACCGCCGCTGCGTCAGGCGCCATCGCCCTCGCCCGGCAGCGGCCACCGAGAGCAGGGGATACCCTGGGCGTTTGGTGAAGCTGGCCATGATCGCCCGCACCGGCTTGCCTGAGACTTCCTCTAAGACCGCCCAGAGATCGCCGGTCGCTGCGTTGCGATAGGCGTAGCGCTTGAGGTAGATGGAGAGCCCCTTGCGGAATACCGGCTCGGTGAGGTAGTGCTCGAGCATGCGATTGACCGCTGAGCCTTTGCTGTAGGTGATGCTGTCGAAGATCTCGCGGATCTCGTGCGGATTCTGCACCGGAATCTCGATCGGGTGCGTGTGCTGCAGGCTGTCTTCATGCAACGCCCCCAGGTACTCGCCGGCCACATACTGCTGCCAGATTTGCCACTCGGGAAATTGGTCGTCCACGGCCTTAGGGCCCATGTACGAGGCAAAACCCTCGTTCAGCCACAGGTCGGTCCACCAGCCCATCGTGACGAGGTTGCCGAACCACTGGTGGGCCAGCTCGTGCGCGATCACTTCAGCGACCCGCTGCTTGGCAGGGGCAGAGGAGTGCGCCGGGTCGACCAGCAAGGCCGTTTCGCGGTAGGTCACCAGCCCCCAGTTTTCCATCGCCCCCGAGGCGAAGTCCGGCAGGGCCACCATGTCGAGTTTCGGCAGCGCGTAGGGGATGCCGAACCAATGGGCGAAGTATGGCAGCGCGTGCACGCCCACGGAGAGCGCGAAGCGGCCTTGCGCGCGGCGCCCTTTGGTCGTCCAGATACGGATGAGGATCCCGTCGCGGTCCCGGGCCTGCACGCACTCGAGATCTGCCATCACCCAGGCGAGCAGGTACGTCGACATCCGGGGGGTGGGCGCGTAGCGTAGCGCCTTCAAGCCGGTGCCGGGCAGGCGGCGCTGGCGCACGAGCGGCATGTTGGACAACGCGGTCAGCGCGCGCGGCACGCGCAGGGTGAGGGTAAAGGTGGCTTTGCAGTCGGGTTCGTCCCAGCAAGGAAAGGCGCGCCGCGCATCCGTGGCCTCAAACTGGGTGGCGCCGCCCCATTGCCGCTTGCCCCGCACGTCGTACGAGGTGCGGTAGAACCCGCACATCTTGTCGTTCATCGTGCCTTCGAAGGCCAACTCAAGCGCCAGCGAGGCGCTGGGCCGGATGGGGTGCTTGAAATGCAGGGTCGCGGTTTCCAGCGCGGCATCGTACGTGATGCGCTCGGGGGCTTGGGCAGGGGTGCTGGAGCGTTCGTGGAGACGAGCCTGGGTGATCTTCAGCTCGAGGGCATGCAGCGTGAGCGTGCGAAACGGCCGCGCGGCGCGCAGCCGAATGGTTTCACGGCCGGTGAACGTAAAGCGCTGGAAATCCGGCGTCAGCGTGAGGTCGTAGGCCTGCGGCTGCACGTGGCGGTCCAGGCGATAGCGGTTGCGGGTCATCGCCGCAGTATGGTGTCATGAGATGAAGGATTTGTCATCTGCATTCATCTGCGCCGTCCCTTCACGCGCGCCGCGTGCTAGACTAGAACCCTCATGCCGACCCCCCTGCGCTTCCATGTGACGCTCGAGGCCGAGCGCGCCCTCCGGGCCGGCCATCCCTGGGTCTATGCTGAGGCGCTACGCAAGGCTCCAGCCGGCGGCGCGGCGGGAGAGTTCGTGGCTCTCTACGATCGGCGCAATCGTTTTCTGGCCCTGGGGCTTTATGATCCGGAGAGCCCCTTGCGCGTGCGCGTGCTGCAGCGCTTCAAGCCGGCGGTCATCGATGCGGCGTGGTACGCCCAGCGCCTGCACGCGGCACTCAAGCTCCGCCGCGCCCTGCTGGCCGATCCCCACACGACGGGCTTTCGGCTGGTGCATGGCGAGAATGACGGGCTGCCAGGCGTCGTCGTGGACCGCTACGACCAGACGTTGGTGCTCAAGCTCTACACCGCGGCGTGGGCGCCGCATCTGGACGCGCTGAAGGAAGCGCTGATCGCGACCTACCCGGCACAGCGGCTGGTGCTGCGCTTAAGCCGAGCCGCTTGCGTGGCCCGCGTGCCAGCCGCGGGCTGGACCGATGGCCGGGTGCTGGCCGGTGCTGCGGGCAAAGCCCCGGTGGCCTTCTTGGAGCGCGGCCTACGTTTTGAGGCGGATGTGGTCCATGGACAAAAAACCGGCTTTTTTCTTGATCAGCGGGAGAATCGAGCACTTCTGGAGCGCTTCAGCCGCGGCCGGATTGTGCTGGATGCGTTTGCCTATACCGGGGCTTTTTCCGTGGCCGCGGCCCGGGGCGGGGCGCGCGAGGTGCTCAGCGTGGATCTCAGCGGCCAGGCGCTGGTCCAAGCCGAGCGGCATGTTCATCTGAATCGCGGGGCGCTGCCGCCGCGCCTGAGCTTCCGGATGCTCAAAGGGGATGCGTTTGAGGTATTGCCGCAGCTGGCGACCCGCCGCCAGCGCTTCAGCCTGGTGGTGCTCGATCCCCCGGCGTTTGCCCACAGCCAAGCCCAGGTGCGCCCGGCCCTGGCTGCCTATGCCCGCTTAGTGCGCGCTGGGCTAGGAGTGCTGGCGCCGGAAGGGCTCTTGATGATCGCGTCCTGCTCCGGCCACGTGGGGGCGGATGCGTTTTACACCGCAGTCCATCGCGCGGCGCGGGCCGCGGGGCGGCCCTTGAGAGAGTTGAAGCGCACCAGCCATGGCGCCGATCATCCGATCCGCTTTGCGGAGGGCGCCTATCTGAAGGCGCTGTTCGCGTACGCGCCCTAAGCCCCTAGGTACGCTTTTTGCTGGCTGGCTGCCACCCCGTAGGCTATACTACCTGCACTTCAAGCATTCCTGCGTATCCCCACCCACAGGAGCTTCCCATGTGGAAGGACTTTAGAGAATTTGCCATTAAGGGCAATGTCATCGACATGGCCATCGGGGTCATCATTGGGGCTGCCTTTGGCAAGATTGTCAGCTCCTTGCTGGCCGATGTGCTGATGCCGCCCATCGGGCTGCTCATGGGCAACGTGGACTTCTCCAGCTTGTTTTTCAGCCTCAACGGCCAGGCCTATCCTTCACTGGCTGCGGCCAAGGCGGCCGGCGCGCCCACCCTTAACTACGGCGTCTTCCTCAATACCCTGCTCGATTTCACGATTGTCGCCTTCGTGGTCTTCCTGGTGATCAAGCAGATCAACCGCCTCAAGCGCCAGGCGCCGGCGGTCGCTCCGGCCACCCCCACCACCAAGAATTGCCCCTTTTGCTTCTCGAACATTTCTCTTCAAGCAAGCCGGTGCGCGCATTGCACATCGGAACTGGCCGCAGGGCAACCTGCTGTCGCGGGCCGCTAGGGCGGCACCGCCAACTAGGGAGGACAGTATGAAGAAGGGACTTTGGTGGGCTATCGGGGTCGTCGCGATCGTCGGCGTGGCCATCTGGGCGCGTAGCAGCAAGCAGTCACAGACGGTCAAGAGTCAGGTTGAGCAGGCCACCCAGGAGGCTCAACAGGTGACCGAAAGCGCCTGGAAAGAGGCTCAGCAAGCGGCCGAGCAGAGCAGCGAGAAGGCCAAGGAGCTCGCCGCCCAGGCCAGCCGCGAAGCCGAGACTGCCAAGAAGGAGCTCGAGCAGATCGGCCGCCAGGCGCAGGAGACGGCTGCCCAGGCTCAGCAGGACGCTACGGCCACCGCCAAGGACATCAAGAAGGATTTGGGCTTCTAAGCACGTTCGCTCCTATCGCCAAGATCACGAAGGCCGCTACCCCTGTGGGGTGGCGGCCTTTGTGTGTATAATCATCCGATGAACCGCACGCAGCGCCTCGCGCTCTTGCCGGCCTTGCTTCAACAGCGCATCCTCATCATCGATGGCGCCATGGGCACCATGCTGCAGCGCCACCGTCTCACCGAGCAGGATTTTCAGGGCCGCCGCTTCGCCCAGCATCCCAGTGACCTCAAGGGCAACGGCGATGTGCTTTCGCTCACGCAGCCGGCCCTGATCCAGGACATCCACCGCCAGTACCTGGACGCCGGAGCCGATCTCTTGGAGACGAACACCTTTACCTCCAACGCCCTGGCCCAGGCCGACTATCAACTGCAGGGCCTGGTCTATGAGCTGAACGTGGCGGGGGCGCGCCTCGCGCGCGCCGCGGCCGATGCCGCCGAGCAGCAGGCGCCGCA
>JAGVGS010000091.1 GCA_020057015.1 Candidatus Omnitrophota bacterium
AGGGGCGCTGCGGTGCCGGGGAGCGGCCAAAACCCGGCAGCTCAAGGACCAGCACCGCGGTGCCATGGGAAGCGAGCGTCGAGGCCAGCAACCGATAGAGCGCCAGCGGCCCGTGCGAGCCCTGGAGGAACACGATCGCCGGCCCGCGGGCTTGGCCAGCCGGCCACCAACAGGCAGCTTGGCAGACGCCCTCGGGCATTGCGAGGCTGACGGGCTCTCCGTCCGGGAGCACGCGCAGCCGCCGATCGATCCAGCGCCCATGCAGGAGGGCTTGCAGCTGCAGGAGCCACGGCGCGCAACGCGCGCGTAACGCCGCCAGGCTCATGACGCACCAGCCCTCTCTCGCAGTGAGCGGCGTAACGCCTCGAGC
Organism: Candidatus Omnitrophota bacterium; assembly: GCA_020057015.1. Classification (GTDB taxonomy): domain Bacteria; phylum Omnitrophota; class Gorgyraeia; order Aquiviventales; family Aquiviventaceae; genus JAGVGS01. The sequence continues at coordinate 371 of JAGVGS010000091.1, forward strand.
CCGAAAACCTGCAGCGCGTTGTCGTAATACACGCGGCGCAAGACATCGTCAGGTAAGTTCAAGCCATACAGCTTCCAGCGCCCGTAACGGAACTTGGGCCACTTGGGATCATCGAAATATTCATCCGCGGTCTCCAGCAAGCGGAAGTAGCCGCGGTACATGGCCTCATCGGGGTTGCCATCGGTGCCGAAGAGCAGCCGGCCGGCATAGCGGATGAAAAACTGCCGCGCCGTCACCGGCTGGCGCCCGAGCTCGTTGGCGCGCGCTGAGATGTCCATGTACAGGTTCGGGTGGCGATCGAGCAGCGCGGCGGCCTCGGCCAGGTTGTCGGTGCGGTTGCCCAGGTGCGCGAGGATAAAGGTCGCCTCGCGATGGCGCGCCATGACGCGCTCGAATTGCGCCAGCACTTCCTCAGGCCCTGGCCCGCCGGGGCCATGGTAGGCGATGTCGCGCTCCTGATGAAGATACTCATAGCGCTCGTTGTACCGATCCAGCGGCTCAAAATTCGCAGGCAAATCAGCGACGTGGATGAGAATGGGCAAGCCTGCCTCGCCCGCGCGCTGCCAGAGCACATCCACGCGGGGATCATCCAGCGTGATCAGCCGGCCGTGCTCATCGCGCGTCTTCAAGCCCAGCGTCTTCCAGATCTTGAGGCCCACGGCCCCGGCCTGTTTGGCCGCCGGCAGCAGCTGCGTGTCGCGCTCCAGCTTCGCCCAGTCCATCACCGGGCCAAACCCGATCTGGGCCAGCTCCAAAAAGCGCTCCGGATGCGGCTGCACGAAACGGGCGAGATCGGCCTCTAGAAATTCACCCACCACGCCATCCAGATTGGCCGTGGCCACGACGCGACACTGCGCCATGATCGCCAGCATCTCCTCCGGGCTGCGCTGATCGCCGGTGTAATGAAAATGCGCGTGGATATTGATGACCGGAAACTTCGCCTGGCGAATCTCCTGCCGGGGCACGACCAGATGCGCGCGCGGCTCAAAGTCGCGCAACAGCAGCTCCTGGCCAAGTGCTGCGCGCAGGATCCGCTGCGGCTGGTGCAGCCAATGATCCGGGTAGATCTGCTCAATCACCGTCACTGTCACTACGCAAGCGATCCAGCACGCCAGCAGGCCCACCACCGCTCCCAGCCAGCGCCAGGCGGCTACGGTCAGCGCGATCGTGCCACAGACCAGGGCCAGCAGCCGGAGGCCTTGCAGCCGCTCCTGCAGACTGAGCGAAAGCGCCCCATCCGGACTGAAGCGCGCAAGCCACTCGGGGCTGACCAGTGCTGCGCCGCACAAGGCCGCCAGCGCCGCCCACCCGAGACCGAGCGTGAAACGGCTAGGGGCAGCCGCACGCGAGCACTCAGCGCCCATCGGTCACCTCAAGCGGTTGGTAGATCAAAAAACGGCTGGGCGTGCCTGGATCGGCAAACACGCGCTGCCAACCAGGCAGCGGTGTGCGCTCCTCGATCGCCCCGTCCTGGCTCACGTACCAATGAGGAGCCAGGGCGAGCTTGAGCCGGTCCTCCAGGCCTTGCAGGTTCTCCGGATGGATGACGAGTGTCGTGATGCCGCGCGCATCGAGATACTCCAGGAACGCCTCCTGTGTGGCCACCAGCGGCGGCTGATAGATCTGCACCGGGGCGCTCAAGAGCCACCAGCCGCCGTAAAATTCCATCGTCGGGCCAACCAGCATCGCACCTCCCTGCGGCAGGGTGTCCTTCACCCAGCCCACCAAGCGCTCATACGCCGGACTTAAATTCATGCGCGGCTGAGGCGCGGTCAAGCCGCCGTAGCCGGCGATCCACAGCGCCGGGGCAGCCACGACAGCCAGCGACGCGGCGAGGGCGACCTGGGCCGCGCGCCTGGCTGAGTAGCGCGACAGCAGCATCCGCCACAGCACCACCCCGGCGTAGCCCACGAAGACCGGCACCAAAGGGGCTAGGTAGCGCACGTCAGGAAACAAGGGTGCGTCCCACCCAAAGAAGGTCAGAAACGCCAAGGCCCAAAAGCCCACCACACGCCGCTCGAAACCTGGCCCGAGACGCCACCACCCGAAGAGGCCCAGCGCCAACAGCGCCCAGCCCCACCCGTAGCCCAGCAGCCGCGGCAGTGCCGCAGCCGGCCGCAGCGCATCGCGCGCCACCACGATGAGTTCCTGGGCATAGCCGCCTGCGAGGCGTCGGACGATAGTCCCCAGGCCATGGGTCGCCAGATACGCGCGCGCATCCGGCAGCGCATTGTGCGCAATCGTCTTGATGCCATAGGGATCGCGATACATGACCGAGGCTGGATCCCCCAGCTGGCTCCAGCGATCCAGCCACATGATGTGCGTGTTCACGCCTTCATACAGCGGCGTGCCATAGGCGCGCCAGTTGTTCACCAGCCAGGGCGAGGTGGTACAGACCAGCGCCAACAGAAAACTCCACAACGCCGGCTGGCGTAACACCCGACCGCGCGTGGACCACAGGCTCGCCAGCCCCACCGCAACCACGAGCAGCACCGCGGGTGATTTCGTGAGCCACGCCAGCCCTGCGCACACCCCGCCCACCGCCCACCGCCAGGGGGCCTCGCCACTGGTGAGCCACCACCAGGCCCACAGCATCGTCAGCACGAAGAGCGGCTCATTATTCACATGGCTGCTCGCGATCACCAGCGACTGGCTCACCGCGTAGAGCGAGCCGGCCAACAGCGAGGGTCCGGCCCCATAGCGCCGGCGCGTCATCCAGAGCACGCTGATCAGCACCAGCGCGCCGAAGAGCACATTCATCAGCTTGGCTGCGAAGAAATAGGACGCGGCGCGCGCGGCGAAGGGAGCGATCAGCACCAGATACAGCGGGTGGCGCTCGGAGATCGGAAACGTGCCGGCAAACGATTGGCGCAGCCAGCCGATCCAGCCGCCGTGCTCGTGCACATAGAGTCCATGGCCGAGGTAGCCTTCGGTGTCTTGCCAGCCGGGGTGCGTCGCTGCGCGCAGCAACCCGTAAGCCACGAGGAGGAAGCCCGCGACCAAGATGAGCGAAGCCACGCGGTAACTCCATTCCGGCAGGAGCGGGGCAGGTGAGCGCTTAGGCATGGGCATGTGCTCCGCGAGCGCTGGCGCGATACGTGGTGAGCCGTATCCCCTGCCCGGCCAACAGATCCTGCACCGCAGGGCTCAGGAGCGCTCGCAGCTCGCGCGGCCGGTTGCCGAAGGACTCATAGCCTGTGCCCGGATGGCACATCAGCTCGCTGACGCC
>JAGVGS010000048.1 GCA_020057015.1 Candidatus Omnitrophota bacterium
AGGGCATCGGGGCCACGCGCGCCGGCGTGCTGGAGACCACGTTCAAGGAAGAAACCGAAACTGATAACTTCGGCGAGCAAGCCGTGCTCTGCGGCGGCGCCTCAGCCCTGATCAAAGCGGGGTTTGAGACGCTGGTCGAAGCCGGCTACCAGCCGGAAGTGGCGTATTTCGAATGTTTGCATGAGCTCAAGCTCATCACCGACATGTTCTGGTCGAGCGGCATTCAGGGCATGCGCAAACGCGTGTCCGATACCGCCAAGTGGGGCGACATCCACTGCGGCCCGCGCATCATCGATGCGCGCGTCAAAGAGACCATGCAGCAGCTCTTGAAGGAAATTCAATCCGGGCAGTTTGCCAAGGAATGGGTGGCCGAGCACCAAGGCGGCCGCGCGAATTTCAACCGGCTGATGCAGCAGGACGAGCACCACCCGATCGAGGTCGTGGGCCGCCAATTGCGCGCCATGATGCCTTGGATCGCCGCCGGCGCTTCAGGGAAGTCCGCGAAGCAGAGCAAGGCGCGCCAAAAGCCTGCAAAGCGAAGGCAAGTGGCACGCAGTCGTTAGCTGACGAACGGCTAGGCAGTGATCGACCGGCCTGGCTGAGAGCATGACGCGTGCGAAATCCAGGGAGCATCGCGTATTCAGTCCATCAGGTGCCCATACGGCTGCCAGCTAGTCGATGGACCCATATTGTTGATCACCATGATGATCTTGCTGGTTATCGGGATGGCGTGCTGGAGACGATCGAGCGCCCTGATGGGGTTGTCCGAGGTAAGTGGGGGGAATTATTAGCGCTGCGTGGTGTTGGACATCGTACACTGGTGGTTGTTTACCGAGAGCTCTCTGAGACGGATGGATTTATCATTACCGCTTTCTTCACGACGGCACCGGAGCGGATTCAACGGCGAGGGCTCATATGGCCAAAGCAGTTGCGGTAACGCAGTTCATCAAGGAAGTGTTTCAGGCAGCCCCGCACCTGAAACGGCTGCCCTCCAATCGTCTCTGGATTGACTATGATGAGGAAGCCGATACCCTATACGTCAGTTTTGAGCGGCCCCAGCGGGCGACTAAGAGCGTCCTGCGGGAGGACAATGTCCTGCTGCGCTATCGCGGCAAGAAATTGGTGGGGATTACGGTTATTGGCACCAAGCCGTTGCGCATCAAAGTGAATGGCAGAAAGACGCACACCGCGTAATCTGATGGTATGGACCAGGTAGTCAGCCTGATCATGTCGATGTTTGAGCGCAATGTGCAGGACCCGCGCGTATTCGTGGACGCCCTGCGGCAGTACCATCAAGCCGACGTGGCTGAGCGGGGTGATTTGGCCAACGCGCTCTCAGACCTCATCATCACCAAGCGGGTCGACCTGGCCGAGGTGCGCCAGGTGCTACTCGATGAGGGGGGCCATGAGCTCCTCGATGAGCTGGATCGGCTCATGGATCTCATTGAACCCTATATCGAAGAAGGCGGCGGCGTCGACGAGTAGCCAGCAGCACCGCAACCCAAGGATCCTCAAGATGGCCCGACACATTGTGATTTTCGACACGACCTTACGAGATGGCGAACAGTGCCCTGGGGCGAGCCTCACCCCCCAGCAGAAGCTGGAAGTGGCCAAGCAGCTGGCGCGTCTGGGCGTGGACGTCATCGAGGGCGGCTTTCCCATCGCCTCGCCCGGGGATGCCCAAGCGGTGCGCATGATTGCACAGGCCGTGAAAGGGCCCGTCATCGCGGCCTTGGCCCGTTCGCTGCCGGCCGACATCGATGCGGCCGCCGCGGCTCTGGCTCCGGCCAAGCGCCGGCGGATCCATGTGTTTCTGGCGACGTCGCCGATCCACCGTAAGTTCAAGCTGCACAAAGCCGAGGCCGAGATTGTGCGGCAGGCCGTGTGGGCGGTGGGCTACGCGAAAAAGTATGCCAAAGACGTGGAGTTCTCGCCGGAAGACGCCTCGCGCACCGAGCCGGAGTTCCTGTTCCAAGTGCTGGAGGCGGTGATCAAGGCTGGAGCCACGACCGTGAACATCCCGGATACAGTGGGCTTTGCGGTGCCGGACCAGTTTGGCGCGCTGATTCAGGGGATCACGGAGCATGTGCGCAACATCGACCGGGCCGTGATCAGCGTGCATTGCCACAACGACTTGGGGCTCTCGGTGCCTAATTCACTGGCCGCGATCACGCATGGGGCCGGCCAGGTCGAATGCACCATCAACGGCATCGGCGAGCGCGCGGGCAATGCCTCGCTGGAAGAGATCGTGATGACGCTGAAGATCCGCGGCGATTTTTACCGGGCCACCACCGGGATTGATACCACGCAGATTGCCAAGACCTCTAAGCTGGTCAGCGCCTTGACCGGCATTCCGGTGCAGCCGAACAAGGCCATCGTGGGCGGCAACGCGTTCCGTCATGAGTCGGGCATTCATCAGGACGGGATGCTGAAACATCGCGCGACCTACGAAATCATGCGGCCCGAGCTGGTGGGCCTCGGCGGCAGCCAGCTGGTGCTGGGCAAGCTCTCTGGCCGCCATGCCTTCGCCAAGCGGCTGGGCAGCTTAGGCGTTAGACTCTCGCCGCCGGAGTTGGACCGGGCTTTCGCGCGGTTCAAGGTGCTGGCGGACAAGAAGAAGGAAGTCTTCGACGAAGACCTGATGGCGATTGTGGAGGAGGATTTGCCCGCCGAGTTGGAGACGTACAAACTGGCCTACGTGCATACCGCATCGGGCAGCGATACGGTGCCCACGGCCACGATTCGCCTGGCGAAAAAAGGGAAATTGCTCCAGGATGCGGCGTGCGGCGATGGGCCGGTGGACGCCTGTTACAAGACCATCGACCGCTTAACAGGCCTCTCGCCGGAGCTGGTCGACTACGGATTGCATGCCGTCACCAAAGGCAAAGACGCGTTGGGGGAAGTCGCCGTCACGCTGCGTCATCAGGGCGTGGAAGTGACGGGGCGGGGCACCTCGACCGACGTCATCGAGGCCTCGGCGAAAGCGTATCTTCACGCCATCAACAAGCTGATTTCCTCGACCACGCGCCGGTCGTACCTCAAGCGGCGGCAAGCGCTGCATCCGTGACGCCCACCGCATGACCCGGCTATTTGCCGTTATCGGGCATCCGATTGCGCATAGCCTCTCGCCGGCCCTCCACACCGCCGCCTTCAAAGCGCTGCACCTGGACGCGGTCTACACGGCCGTGGCAGTGCCGCCGCGGCATCTGAAGCCTATGCTGCGCGCGCTGGTGCTGGCGGGCGTGGAGGGCTTCAACGTGACCGTGCCGCTGAAGCAAGCGGTGCTGCCGCTGCTGGATGCCATCGAGCCGCGCGCGAAGGCCATCGGCGCGGTGAACACCATTGTCGTGCGCCACCGCCGGCTCACCGGCCTGAATACCGATGGCCTGGGGCTGCTGCGCGCCCTGCGCGAGATCGGCTGGCGTCCGGCAGG
>JAGVGS010000108.1 GCA_020057015.1 Candidatus Omnitrophota bacterium
GGCCGGCTGCGCGCTCTTAGGCGGCTGCCTGCGCCAATGGCTGGCCGCGACCCAGGTGCCCAACCCGCTGGCGACGCTCGATGTCATCCTCTTGCACCAGCTGCTGCTGCCGGCCGTAGGTCTGAAGGTTGATGCAGCCTCGGCGACCGGTTCTCTCGGGGCGGCGGTGCGCTACGCGGCCCAGCCAGAGGAAGCGGTCACGATGCTCGGCGCGGCCACCGGCTCGGTGTGGCTCTTGCGCGGCATCCCGCTGCCGCAGGTGTATGACCTCGCCTCGCAAGGCTACACGCTGCCGCCGAAATCGACCTATTTTTACCCCAAGGTGCCCTCGGGCCTCGTGATGAACCTTCACACCGCCTGATGGCTGTGTTACCATACGTGCTTCACCGTCAGGCCTTGCGATGAAACTCTTCAACCGCAAGCTGCCCTCCGTAGGGCGCAAATCAAAGCGACAGGACATCCCGGCAGACCTCTGGACCAAATGCGAGGCCTGCGGCCAGCTGATCTACAATAAGGCGCTCGAGGAGAACCTGCGCGTGTGCCCCAAGTGCGAATTCCATTTCTCCCTGACCGCGCGCCAGCGCCTCGACCTGACCCTCGATGAGAGCACCTTCGAGGAGTGGGACGCCAACCTCAGCTCCTTAGACCCCCTGCATTTCACCGTGCCGCGCCCCTATGCGGAGAAACTCGTGGAAGAGCAGCGCGCCTGCGGCATGACCGATGCGTGCCTCACCGGCCGGGGCCGGATTGACGGCAGGGAGGCCGTGGTGGGCATCACCGACTCGCGCTTCATGATGGGCTCGATGGGCTCGGTGGTGGGTGAGCGCTTGACGCGCGCCATCGAGCGAGCCACCGCCTCGCAGCTGCCTATCGTGATCATCTCCGGCTCCGGGGGGGGTGCCCGCATGCAAGAAGGGGTGTTGAGCCTGATGCAGATGGCCAAGACCTCGGCGGCGCTCAAGCGGCTCGATGAGAAGGGCGGGCTGTTTCTCTCGGTGCTCACGCACCCGACGATGGCCGGGGTGCTGGCAAGTTTTGCCACCCTGGGCGACTTCATCATCGCCGAGCCCAAGGCGCTGATCGGCTTTACCGGGCCGCGGGTGATCGAGTCCACGATCCGCCAAAAGCTGCCCGAAGGGTTTCAGCGTTCCGAGTTTCTGCTCGACCACGGCTTGATCGACATGATTATCCACCGCCGCGAGATGAAGGCCTCCCTCGGGCGTTTCCTCGCCCTGTTGAGCCGCTGACCCCGCCGCATGGCCCAGGTCCTGCTCAAGAGCGTCTCGAAAGTGTACCCCAGCGGCGTGCCGGCGGTGAGCGAGGCCTCCTTGAGCGTGGAGAACCGGGAATTCCTCGTGATCGTCGGCCCCTCGGGCTGCGGCAAGTCGACCTTGCTGCGGATGGTCGCCGGCCTGGAGGAAGCCACCGGCGGGGAAATCTGGATCGGCCAAAAACTCGTCAACCAGGTGCCGGCGAAGGATCGCGACATCGCGATGGTGTTCCAGAGCTACGCGCTGTACCCGCACATGAGCGTCTTTGAGAACATGTCCTTCGGCCTCAAGCTGCGCGGCTACGGCAAGAAGGAGATCGAGCAGCGCGTGCGCGAGGCGGCCTCGACACTGGGCATCGAGCGGCTGCTCCAGCGGCGCCCCAAGGAGCTCTCCGGCGGCGAGCGCCAGCGCGTGGCCGTGGGGCGGGCGATTGTGCGCAAGCCGCTGGTGTTTCTCTTCGATGAGCCGCTCTCCAACCTCGACGCGAAGCTGCGCGTGCAGATGCGCATGGAGATCCATAAGCTGCACTTGCGCTTGCAGACCACGATGATCTATGTGACGCACGACCAAACCGAAGCGATGACGATGGGCGATCGGATCGTGGTCATGAACAAGGGTTACATCCAGCAGGTCGCCGACCCGCTGACGATTTACGACCACCCGGCCAACAAGTTCGTCGCTAGCTTCATCGGCTCGCCGCCCATGAATTTCCTCAGCGGCACCATCACGAAGATGAAAGACGGGGTGGGCTTCTCGAACGGCCGCTTCACGCTGCGCGTGGTCGACGAAATGGTCAGCCCGCTGCAGGCCCACCTCAACAGGCCCGTGGTGTTCGGCATCCGGCCGGAGGATTTGTACGACAAGCTCTTCATTACCGATGCGCCGACCGACTGCATCATCACCTCGACGGTCGAGCTGGTGGAGCCCCTGGGGGCTGAAGTCTACCTGCATCTGCGCGTCGGCAAGCACCAGCTCATCGCCCGTGTGGGGCCGCACGACCGCCCGGAAGTCAACCAGGACATCGACCTGGTCTTCGACATGGGCAAGGCGCATTTCTTCGACCCGGACACCGAAGCCGCTATCGTCTAAGCGGGGACAGGAGGCGTACCTGACTCGCGCACGTTGGCTTGTAGCCGCCGTCCTCTTGCTGCTCGGCCTCCAGTTGGGACCGGGGCTCGCCGCGCCGCAGCCCGCCGCGCTGCCTCTGCTGCAAGGTCTGACCCTCTTGCTGATCGCGTTTATTGCCTATAGTTGGTGCCTTTACCCCCCGGCCGTACCCCTCCTCCTGACGCTGAGCTTCGGCGTCGCCCTGCTCTGGGCTGCCCCCCGCCTGCCGCAGGCCGGGTGGGGGTGGCACGCAACGGCCCTCGTGTCTTTAAGCGCGTTGGCCGGCTGGCTGCAGCAGACCCGGGGGCTGCGGCTGCGGCGGCTCGCCCGCGCCGTGATCGATATTGAAGAAGAGCAAGGGGTCAAGCAGCAAGCGCTCGTCAAGGCGCAGGACGTGCAGCACGCTCTGGAATATAAACTGGCGCGCTACCGCCGGTTGCAGTTGCTCGCCGAAGAGCTGGGCAGCCTCACCGAAGCCCCGGCGGTGGCCCAGGCGGCGGTGGAGCGGGCTTTTGAGCTGATCGGCAAGTCAGACACCTGCTTGCTGTTCCTGGTGGAGCCTGGCCAGCGCGAATTAGCCCTGCGCGCCTCCAAGCGGCGCGAAGGCCTTACGCCGATTCGCGACAAGCATGGGGATCAGTTTGACCGTCACGCGCTGCGCTCCCACCGGCCGCTGCTGGTGGCCGATGCGCGGCGCGATTTCCGGTTTACCGCGCCTCTGAATGCCGAGCGCATCATCGGCTCGGTGCTGGCGTGTCCGCTGCTCATCGGCGGCCGCCCCGAGGGCGTGCTGCGGCTCGACGCGGCCCAGCCTGGCCGCTACAACCAGGACGACTTGCGGTTTCTGGACATTCTCCTCGATTTGGTCTCCACAGCCATGACCAACGCCCGGCTCTTTGCCGAAGCGCAGCAGCTGGCCAAGACCGATGGGCTCACGGGTCTGACGCTGCGCCGGCCCTTCCTGGAGCGGCTGGCGCGGGAGTTGGCGCGCGCCGGGCGCACCCGCGAGCCGATGGCGGTCTTGATGATCGATGTGGATCATTTCAAGCGCTACAACGACACCTTTGGCCACACCGCGGGCGATGCGGTGCTCAAGACGCTCGGGGAGCTGCTGCGCAGCGCCGCCCCTCCGGAGGCGGCGCTGGCCCGCTACGGCGGGGAGGAGTTTGCGGCGCTGCTGCCTCGCGCGACCCGCGCGCAGGCGCTGGAGATCGCCGAGCAGCTGCGGCATCTGGTGGAGACGCGCGCGGTGGAATACCAGCGAGGCAAAGCCGCGGCCGTGACGATTTCCATCGGGCTGGCGGCGTTTCCGGAAGATGGTCGCGCAGACCTGGAGTTGGTGCGCATCGCCGATCGGCGCCTCTATCAGGCCAAGCACCAAGGCCGCAATCAGGTGTGCGGGCTATGACCGCGGTCTGGCTCTGTTGGTTGGCGGCGATGAGCGCTGCGATGCTGGCCAGAGGGCCGATAGCCTTGGTTGCAGCGGCCGCCACGTTGGGCATCTTCGTGTGGACCGCTGCTGGGCCAGGCTTCGGCTGGGACAGCGTGCTGCTGCTGGCCCAGCAACCGGACGGCCAGGCGCTGGCGAACAACGCCGAAATGCTGCGCAGCTTCTTTTTCCAGCCGATGCTCA
>JAGVGS010000180.1 GCA_020057015.1 Candidatus Omnitrophota bacterium
ACCGGCGTGCCGGTCACGTGCGGTGTGGTGGTGGCCGACACCCTGGCCCAAGCACGGGCGCGTGCCGGCGGCGCGCACGGCCATCGAGGCATCGAAGCCGCCTCGGCGGCGCTGGCGTTGCTTGAAGCGTTTCACCCACGACGAGACTGAGCATGCGCAACCGCAGCAAATCACGCGAATTCGCCCTGCAAATGCTCTACCAGCTCGACATCCGCAAGGCCCCGGCGCCGGAGATTCAGGAAGGCTTCTGGCAGGAGCAAGAGGCCCTGCCGGAGGTGCGCGCCTTCGCCGAGCAGCTCTTCTCCGGCACCGTGGCCGCGCTGTCGACCATCGACCCGCTGATCGCGCACCATGCCGACAACTGGAACATCAAGCGCATGGCGGTGATCGACCGCAACATTCTGCGCCTGGGGACGTATGAGCTGCTGCGCGTGAATGACGTGCCGCCGAAAGTCTGCATCAACGAAGCCATCGAGCTGGCCAAGCGCTTTGGCGACGCGGAATCGGGCAAGTTCATCAACGGCGTGCTTGACGCCATTCACAAAGCGCAGCCCCAGGTCACCTGATGCCCGGCACCATCGACTTGCACCTGCACACCTTTTTTTCCGACGGCACCGATAGCCCCGAGCGCGTGGTGACGCTCGCGCACGAGGTGGGCCACGCGGCCATTGCGATCACCGACCACGACAACATCGACGCGCTGCCGGTGGCGCAACCGGTGGCCGATCGGCTGGGGCTGGAGCTGATTCCTGGCATCGAGATGTCGGCCAGCGCCGACAATACCGAAGTGCACATCCTGGGCTTTCTCTTTGACGTCACCAATGCCCCGCTGTTGGCCCACTTGAAAGAGCAGCAAGCGCGGCGCGTGCAGCGCGTGCACGAGATGTGCGAGAAGCTCAGCCAAGTGGGTATCCGCATCCGCGCGCAGGACGTGCTCGACCTCGCCGGCCAGGGCACGGTGGGCCGCCCGCATGTGGCGCGCATCCTGCAAAAGCACGGCTACGTGACGACCCTGGCCGAAGCGTTTCAGAAGTTCATCGGGCCGGACAACCCGGGATTTGTGCCAGGCTCGCCGATTGCTCCGGGCAAGATCATCGGGCTCTTGCGGGGTGCAGGCGGTATTCCGGTGCTGGCGCATGCGGTGTATCTGAAGAACGATGCGCTGATCGAGCGGTTTGCGCGCGAGGGGCTCGTGGGCCTGGAGGTGTTTCACCCGGGCCACATGCCCGACAAGGTGAGGCACTACGAACAGCTGGCCGACCGGCTGGGGCTGCTCAAGACCGGCGGGAGCGATTCGCACGGCAATGCCAAAGAGGGCGCACCTATCGGCGCGGTGAAGCCTCCGTATGCGCTGCTCGAAGCGCTGCGTAGCTGGCAAGCCGCTCAGCACGCCTAAGGCGCGGTGCTGTCATGCCGCGGCTCCGTGCTTCGATCCCCCAAGACGCGTACTATATGCGCCGCGCGCTGAGTCTGGCGGCGCGCGCCACCGGCCGCACGTCCCCCAATCCTCTGGTCGGCGCGGTGCTCGTGCGCAGCGGCCGCGTTGTCGGGGAAGGCTACCATCGGCGCGCAGGGCAGCCGCATGCCGAAGTCGAGGCGATCCGGCAAGCCGGCGCGCGCGCGCGGGGAGCTACGTTGTACGTGACCCTGGAGCCCTGCAACCACCAAGGCCGCACGCCGCCCTGCTGTGAGGCGATCGTGGCTGCCGGCATCCGACGCGTGGTGGCGGCCATCGAAGACCCCCATCGCATCACCCGCGGGCGGGGACTGGCCCGGCTGCGCCAGGCCGGTCTGGGTGTGATGATCGGTGTTGAGGCCGAGGCCGCAGCGGTGCTGAATGCCCCATTTTTCAAGGCGATGACCACGGGCCGGCCATGGGTCGTCGCAAAAGTGGCGCAGAGTCTGGATGGCAAGATCGCCACTGCTTCCGGGGCCTCGCAATGGATTACCTCGCCGGCCTCGCGGGCGGTGGGCCATGCCTGGCGCCGGTACGTCGATGCGATTGTGGTAGGCGTGCACACGATCCTCGCCGACAATCCCCGGCTCAATGACCGCGCGCAGGGCGCGCGGCCGGGCCGGCCGCTCAAAATCATCCTCGATAGCCGGCTGCGCACCCCCCTGAACGCCCGGTGCTTCACCGCGCGGCCGACAACTCCCACGCTCATTGCCACGCTCGTCAAGCGCTCGCCCAAAAAACGGTTGTTCGAGCGCCGCGGGATAGAGGTGCTGACGCTGCCGGCCCTGCGAGGCCACGTGTCGCTGCCGGCCCTGGCCCGAGCCTTGGTGCGCCGCGGCGTGCATGCGGTGCTGATCGAAGGCGGCGGGGAAGTGCTGGCCAGCGCGCTGCAAGCACGGCTCGTGGATCGCGTGGCGTGGTACGTGGCCCCCCTCTTGCTCGGCGGCCGCGGCGCACCAGGGGCGGTGGGTGGTGCGGGATTCGCCCTCGCGCAAGCGGTGCAGGTGCGCGAGGCGGTGTGCCGCAGGCTGGGGAGGGATTGGTGCATTGAAGGGCAGCTCGTGTATCCTGCCAGGCGCCGCTGAGATGTTTACCGGGATCATCCGGGAGATTGGGACGGTCGTCTCGCTTGAGCGCCGCCGCGGGCTTGTGGAGCTGGCGGTGGCGGCGCCTCACACCGCCCCTGCGGTGCAGCCGATGGATAGTGTCGCGATCCAGGGCGTGTGCCTGACGGCCGTGCGCGTGCAGCGGTCGGTCATGGTGTTTGAACTGATCCCTGAAACACAGCGCCTCACAGCCTTGGGCCGGCTGCGCCAGGGGGCGGCGGTGCACGTCGAGCCTAGTTTAGGGCTGACGGATCGGTTTCACGGTCACGTGGTGTTGGGCCATATCGATGGTTTGGGCCGGGTGATGCGCCGGGATGAGCGGCGCGGCGAGCTGGTGCTGACTATCGGGGTCACGGCCGCGCTGCGGGCGTGGCTGGTGGCGAAGGGGCCGGTGGCGGTGAATGGAGTCAGTCTGACCGTCGGGGCAAAGCTGGCACCCCGGACGTTTCAGGTCCACCTGATTCCTGAGACGCGCCGCCGCACGCGCTTGGCCGAGCTCACGGTAGGCAGCCAGGTGAATGTGGAAGCGGATTATCTCGCGAAGGTCGTGCGGCAGCCCCGATGATCGCCGCACCGCCGGCGGGCGCTATTGCTCCTGCCACTGCACGCTGCGCAGGAGCTCCTCAAAGGCCGCCGCGTGCTCGTCGTAGGCACGAGCATCCGCGCTGTACACGAACTCGTACAGCCGCTCTCCTCGCTCGATCATGACCTTGCGGGTTTTGACCGGAATCGGCAAAGGCTTTAAGTCACGGTGGTGCAGGGGGGGGATATTGATGGCCACGAGAATGTCGCGGCCCGGCAGATCCGCCACCTGCCGCGGGTCATCACTGAGGACCCGGCTGTCCCGATAGAGTTGGCGCAGATACGCCGCCGCCATCTCGTCCAGGGTCTCATGCTTCCCGCCCTGTGTTTTCTTGGGGAAGGCTGTGACGGCGAGGTACGCGGTGTACGTGTCCTCTGCGTTGCGCGGCCCCTTGATGCGGACTTGGGTATACGGCTGGTCCTTACCGCGCTCCTCCCGGAGGCTCCAGGCGGCAGGATAACGAAACTGCACCGGCAGCTCCGAGGAGGTCCCTGCGTAGATTCCCGCCGAGCGGCTAGGTGTCATGGCTCCCTCATTATGGTCGGCAGCCAGGCCGGCGCCGGCCAACCCTACGGCCGCGGACAATGCCGCCAGCACCATCCGTTGCCGCTGCCCGATCAGCCGCTCAATTATAGACGGCATCGATTAACGCCCTCAGTTCCGCTTCGCCTTGCTGCGCATAACTGTACGCCAATTCCAGATTATACTCCAGCACCGTGCCCGTGACCGGCGTGCTGTCGCGCACGCTGCCCCAATAGACAGCGGCATTCCAGAAGGCGCGGAATTCTGTGTCGACGACCGTGAGGTCTCCCACCGCCTTATGGTGCAGGCTGCTGTCCAAGTATTGCTGGAAGTGCGTGCCTTCGTGCACGAGCACGGAGGCCAGCATGGCCGGCTCCTCAGTGAGGAGATCGGGATTGAACGCGATGACAGGAGAGAACATCGGCTCGAAGGGGGGTGGCGGCGTCAAGAGCGCCAGATGGCACGCAAAGGCTCCCGCACACAATCCGGTGGTAAACAAGTCGCCCTCATCAAAGAAGATTTCGATCCCCTTGCGAAACAGATCATCGGTAATGGCCGAGGCGCCTGAAGCGGCGATGAGGTCGTAAGCCGCCTCCAGCTCGCTGGTGCCGAAACTGCCGGTGATGTTGCGTGCGTTCACGTCCGGCCACTGCGTCCACACATCATCTCCACGCGTGATGTAGGTGAATGTGCCGGGTGCGCTGGCACCACCCGGCGGCAGAGGCGGCAAAACCGTGCCCCCGCCAGTGCCTCCCCCATCGCCCGGATCGCTGTCTCCACTACCGCCCGAGGTGCCGCCGCTGACGCCACCCCCACCGCCCGCAGCGCCACTTCCTCCTCCGCTGCTGCCACCCCC
>JAGVGS010000115.1 GCA_020057015.1 Candidatus Omnitrophota bacterium
CACTCGCGGCCGAGTATCCGTGGCCGCTGCGGGTCGTTACCGAGCCCATCGCCGGCGCCTCCCGCGCGCGCAATCGCGGGGCGGCCATGGCGCAGGGCCCGGTGTTGGCGTTTTTGGATGATGATTGCGAAGTGACGGAGGATTGGCTGGCCCAAGTGTGGCAGCTGTTTGACACCGCTCCCGCGCTGGCGGGCTGTTTCGGCCGCGTGTTCCCCTTGGCAGAGGCTGAGGTCGTGGATGGCGCCACCCTCTCGGTTAAAGTCGATCCGCAGCCGCAGGATTATCGGTTTCCGTGCTCGCCGTTCATCGGCCATGGCAACAACATGGCCTTTCGCCGCGCGTGGTTCGAGCGCGTGGGCGGCTTTGATCTCCTGTTCGGGCCGGGGGCGCGGTTTGGCTCAGCCGAAGAGCTGGAGCTCGCCTACCGGCTGTTGCGGCAAGGGGCGTGGCTGCGCTATGAGCCGCGCATCATCATCCGGCATCTGCCGCGGCCCACGCGGGAGGGGCTGCTGCACGCCCACCGGCGCAACGGCTATGCCATGGGCGCGTGCTTCATGAAGCACGGCCTGCGCGGCGATGGCTACGCGATCAAGACCGCGTGGTGGTGGTGGCACGCTACCTGGCGCGGGTACCGGGAGGCCTGTCGTGGACAGCAGCCCTTGGTCCGTGAAGTGAAAGGCCTCTACTTGCGCTCGTTTCTGCAGGGAGCTGGGGCCGGCCTGACCTCATCCTGGCGAGGCGCGCGATGAGCCTGCTGAGCGTGATCGTCTGCACGCGCAATCGTGGGGCCCTGCTGCGCGAGACGCTCGCCAGCGTGCGGCAGTGCGCGCTGCCGCCGGGGTGGCAGATGGAGCTGGTGATCGTGGACAACGGGTCGCAGGACGCCACGCCCGAGGTGATTGCCGCCATGCAGCGCGAAGCGCCAGCTCTGGTGCGCGCGGTCCTCGAGCCTGTGCCAGGCCTCTCACGCGCGCGCAACGCCGGCGTGCGCGAGGCGCAAGGCGAGCTGCTGGCCTTTACCGACGATGATTGTCTCGCCGAGGCGCACTGGCTGGCGAATCTGATTGCGGCGTTTCAGCGCGACCCGCACGTGGCGGCGGTGTTCGGCCAGGTGCAAGCGCTCGAGCCGCAACGCCCCACGCACGTGGTGGCGGTGAAAGCCGAAGTCCGGCCGCAGGCGTATCGCTACCCCTGCAGCCCGCTGTCGATCGGCCATGGCAACAACATGGCTTTTCGCCGCACGACCCTCGCGGCGGCCGGTCCCTTTGACGTCTTGCTCGGCGCCGGCAGCACGTGGGGTGCTGCCGAAGATGTGGACATGGCCTATCGCGTGCTGCGCCAGGGGGGCCTCGTGCGGTATGATCCGGCGTGCGTTATCCGCCATCGGCCGCGCGCGACCGCCGCTGACGTGCGCCGTACGCACTGGCGCAACGCCATCGGCCTGGGAGCCTGCCTGGGGCAGCATTGGCTGCGGGGCGATCAGTTTGCCGGCAAATGCTTGTGGTGGTTCCTGCGGGATCTGCCCTCCGCGGCCGCGCGGGCCAGCATCCGCGGCGAGGCGCACGAAGCCCCGGTGCCCTGGGTCTACTTGATGGGCGTGCCGTGGGGCGTCTGCCGCCGCGCCGGCTACAATCTGGTGCATTGAGATGCCGATGGTGAGCGTGGTGATTCCGACGTATAACCGGGCCGCGTATGTCAGCGAGGCGCTGCAGAGCGTGCTGGCCCAAACGTACGCCGACTATGAGGTGATTGTCGTGGACGACGGCTCCACCGACCAGACCCGCGGCATCGTCGAAGCCTTCGTGGCGCGCGACCCCAAGCGCGTGCGCTACGTCTACCAAGCCAACGGCGGCCTCTCGGCCGCGCGCAACACGGGCTGCCGGCTGGCCCAGGGCCGCTATGTGGGGCTGCTCGACTCGGATGATCTCTGGAAGCCGCAGAAACTGGCGATCCAGCTGCCGCATCTGGAGCGCGACCCGCAGGTGGGGCTGGTCTCGGCCCGCGCCGAAGCGGTGGATGCTGCGAACAGCCGCGTGCTGCACTTAAAGCCACAGCAGCCGGCCGGCACTACACTGCGCGAGATGATCGCGCAGGGCACGCAGCCGCCGTCCAGCTTTCTGGTGCGCCGCGAGGCCGGGGAATCGATCGGTTGGTTTGATCCGGCGATCCGCCGAGGTATTGAAGACGTGGATTTTTGCTTCCGCCTGGCGCGGACATGGCGCTTCGTCTGCCTGGAGGAGCCGCTCATTCGGTACCGCTTACATA
The DNA here is from genome assembly GCA_020057015.1 of Candidatus Omnitrophota bacterium. Classification (GTDB taxonomy): domain Bacteria; phylum Omnitrophota; class Gorgyraeia; order Aquiviventales; family Aquiviventaceae; genus JAGVGS01. The sequence goes on from JAGVGS010000115.1 coordinate 2,266, forward strand.
CGACGAATCTTTCGTCCGAGCCGATCGGCACCTATGAAGGCTATGTGCAAACGTACGAAAAGCTGCTCACTACCCCAGACCCGCGCGTGCCGCGCGGCGTGGCCAAGCATTATTTGGCCAAGTACCTCTATTTGCTAGGCACTGCCCAGCGGCGCATAGGGTCTCCTGCGGCGCGCCGGCACATCTGGCGCGCGCTGCAGCTTAACCCGTGGGTGGGCTGGTCGCTCGATAGCTGGCAATCATGGCCGCACCGGCTGGGCAATGTGTTCAAGGCGCAGACCATGGCGGTCAGAGTCTGCACAGCCGCGCGACCGAAGCCTCCTGCCGTGGAGAGCGCATGAGTGCCTCGGTGGGCCTCGGGGCCCGGGCCCGGGCCGGGCTGCAATGGACGATCATCAACAGCGTCGGAGAAAAAGCCCTCAGCTTCGGCACCACGATGGTGCTGGCGCGCTTGCTCGACCCGGAGCATTTTGGGCTCTATGCGCTGGCGTTTGTGGTCATTGATATGTTCCAGATTTTCAAGAACCTGGGGCTGGATGCGGCCCTGGTCCAGCGCACCGATCAGGTGGACGAGGCAGCGGACACGGTCTTTTTGGTGCTGCCGCTCATTGGTCTGGCACTCTTTGGCCTGCTGTTCGTGACCGCGCCATGGCTGGCGCAAGCCCTCGGCAATCCCGAAGTCGCGCGCCCCTTGCAGGCGCTGGGCTTTGTGCTGGTGCTGATGAGCCTGGGCAACGTGCCGGCAGCGCTCATTCAGCGCGGGATGCGCTTTGACCTGCGCACGTGGTCGAATTTGAGCGGCATGATCGCCTACGCGGTGCTGGCCATCGTCCTGGCACGGCACGGCTGGGGCGTGTGGAGCCTGGTCGTGGCGTATCTGACGCGCTGGCTCGTGACGATGCCGCTGCAATGGCTGCTGCTGGGCTGGCGGCCGCGCGGCCGATTCCACCCAGCGCTCTTGCGCGAGATGCTGCACTTCAGCAAGTATGTGCTCGGCGCCTGGCTCGTGGGACTGATGATGATGAACATCGACAAGATCGCCATCGCCCGCTGGCTGGGGGCCACGCAACTGGGGTATTACACCCTGTGCTTGGGGTTGGCCAATATCATCATGACGCAGTTGAGCATGCACGTGTACCAGGTGGCGTTTCCGGCCTTTGCCCAGGCCCAGCACGATGTGGCCATGCAGCGGCGCGGGGTGGTGAAGCTGATGAAGTACTTGCTGCTGGTCGGGTTGCCGGTGATGATCGTCTTGCTCATCGCGGCCGAGGACGTGCTGCGCGTGGCGTACGGGCCGCGCTGGGTAGGGGCCGCCCCGCTGCTGCGCGTGCTGGCGTTGGGCGGGTTGCTGCAGACGCTGCGCTTGGGGCTGGAGCCCATCCTGCTCGGCTCCGGGCGCGCGCACACGGTCTTTCACTTGAATCTGCTGCAATTGGGGCTGCTCGCGATCGGCGCGGTGGCGATGGCCAAAGCGCAGCAGCCGCTCGGTGTCGCCTGGGCGGTGGTCGTGGCCGCCGCGATCCCCCTCTTCCTGAACGCTCGGTTGGTCTGCCGCCAACTGGGGCTGGGCTGGCCAGAGATCTTTACACCCATGCGGCCGATTCTTTGGAGTGGGGCGTCGATGGCGTGCTTGATGGGGGCTTGTCAGTGGCTGCGTCCCTGGGCCGGTGCTTGGGCTCGGCAGGCCCCGGTGTGGCTGGGGCTGCTCTGCGTGGTCGGGGCGGCAGGGTACGGGGTGATGGTCAAAGATAGCGTGCGGCAGGCATGAAGACCATCCTGTTTGTCGAAACCGGCTCCGGGTTTGGCGGCTCGGCCGTGTGCCTCGATAACCTGATCCGTTCGCTCAACCGGCAGGCGTACGAGCCGCTGGTGGCCTACATGGGCGAGGGGCTCGGGATCGAGCGCATCCAGCGCCAAGGCGTGCGCACGCTGCGCCTGCGGCATGGCTGGCGGTGGGGACAGCTGGTCTATTGGTGCGTGCGCTATCAGGTCGCCCTGGTGCATGCGAATAATGAGCTCTACTCTCATGCCGCGACGCTGCTCGCGGCATGGGTGCTGCGCCGCCCCTGTCTGGTGCACATGCGCGGCATTCGGGCCTTCACGCGCCTGGAGCGCCTCCTGATTCCGCTGGTGCGGCATTTTATCGTCATTTCCGAGATCGGCCGCGCGCACTATATTGAGCAGGGCATGCCGGCCTCCCGCAGCAGCACGATTTACGATGGCATCCTCAAAGAGCAGTTTGTGCCCTCGACCCACGCCGAGGCCCGGCACAGCTTAGGACTCGCGGCTCAGGACTTGGTGGTGGGGATCGTCAGCCGCTTGGTGCCGATGAAAGGGCATCGGGATTTCCTCGAGGCTTTGCGCGTGCTGGCCCCGGAGCTGCCGGCGCTGCGCGGGGTGATCGTCGGCGGTGACCCATCGCCCGGCGAGCCGTATCTGAATGAGTTGCGGCAATTGGCGCGCCACTTGAGGTTGGAGCGGCAGGTGGTGTTCACCGGGTGGCGGGACGATGTGTCCGCGATGACCGCGACCTTCGACGTGGCGGTGCAGGCCTCGCAGTATCTTGAGGGGTTCGGCACCGCGATCATGGAAGCGATGGCTTTGGGCAAGCCGGTGGTGGCGACGGCCGTCGGTGGCGTGCCGGAGCTGGTGGAAAACGGGCGCACCGGGTTTCTGGTGCCCTCCGGCAATCCAGGCGCGCTGGCCGCGGCGATCTTGCGATTGGCGCGCGATGCCTCGCTGCGCGAGCGCTTTGGGCAGGCGGGCCGGCGGCGCGTCGAGCAGGTGTTTGATCAGCGGCTGCTCACGCGACAAATTGAGCAGGTCTATGGCGCGTGTCTGAACGGCCGGCAGGCCACGAGACAGGGGGGCTGATGCGTCTTCGAGCATGGCAGGGCGTCTTGCGGGTGCAGGAATGGGTGAAGAACGTCTTCGTGGCGGCCCCCTTGCTGTTCTCCGGACGCCTGGATGATCCCCAAGACCTCCTGCGGATTCTCCTCGTCATGGCCGCGCTGTGCGTCGTGGCCAGCGGCATCTATGTCTTCAATGATCTGAACGACCGCGAGCGCGATCGGGCGCATCCGATCAAGCGGCAGCGCGCCATTGCTGCCGGGCACCTCTCAGTGCCGGCGGCGTGGGGCCTG
>JAGVGS010000155.1 GCA_020057015.1 Candidatus Omnitrophota bacterium
CTGGGCAACAGTTGGTCTGCCTGCAAGAGATCGTTGCGGGCGGCCCGGAACAGCTCCGGGTCGCCAATGTAGTCGGCTAACTGCGTATAAGCTTGCCCGCGCCAGAGGTGCAAGCGTCCGCGCTGTGCCTGGTAGGCCAGGTCCTGCGCCGGGGTTTGAGGGCTGTGGCGCTGATGCAACAAGCGGCTCATCTCCTCGATCGCTTTGGTGATCTCTCCGGCCAGCAAGGCATCGCGGCTGACGCGCGAACGAGACAACCACACCTGGAGCTGGCGCATGGGCAGGAACTGCAGGGTGCCGGCCAGCGCCAGCAGCGCTGGGCCCAAACCAAGCGCAGCATCCACGCGGGGGCCGAGCGCCTCCACCGGACCCAGAAATAGCGCCATCCCCGTGATGAGCGCCGCCGTGCCGAACCCCCATCCGAGCAATCCCCACAGCAGGCTCCTGAGAACCGTGCCGGGCTCCGGCTTCGCGGCAGGCGCCCGCGTGCGGCGCAGTGCTACCACCAGCATCACCACGGTCTCCATCAGGGGTTCGTTCAGCGCCATCTTACTGAGCACCACGTCCGCTCCTGCCTCCTGCATGCGGGCAATGAATGCCCGGTCCGCCACCTGCATGTCCTGACCGGCCTTAAGACTCTTAAGACTCACGTCAGCCGTTCGCATAACCACTGGGATGCCATAGCGTTGGCGCACCGTTGCAGCCAATCGATCCCCGCGCATCTGGGGCATGTGGTAATCCGTGACGACGATGTCATACTGCTCTCCAGCCTCCAAGTGCTGGAGCGCGGTGCTGCCATCATCGGCGGTCACCACCTCGAACACATCGCCTTGAAAGACCCGCAAGGCGCGCACGCGCTGTGACTCGTCATCATCGACAAACAGCACGCGAATCTTCGGCCGTCGCCCTGCTTGGATCTCTCCTACAATCTGCTGGACCTCTTTCTTCTCCGTCGGCGCACCGAACCACCGATCAAGCGTTTCAGTATTGATTTCCTCCAGACCGCCCACGACCTCGTGGGCGCCGGCCGCCAGCATGGCTTGACGTACAGCGGGCGTGCCGACTGGATCCACGCCGATGATCCTCCCAAAACCTCCGCGACGGGCGGCTTCCACCCCGACCACGGCATCCTCCACCACGACCAGCTCCGCCGGGGCCTTGCCTAAGCGCTTTGCCGCCTCAAGGAACACAGCCGGATCAGGCTTGTTCACGCCGCCCACATCCGCCTTGGTGACGACCGCAGCAAAATCATTTGGCCGGTACCCGGCCAGGCTCAACGTCTCTGGAGTATTGGCATCGTTCGAGGCCACGGCCACAGGGAAACCACGCCCCTGGACCGCTCGCCTAAATCGATCCGTTGCCTCGAACCGCTTCACCCCTTTTTCCCGGAGTCTGCGGAAACTATCGCGGCGACGTTCTGTGAGCTCATCGAGCTGCTGATCGTTCATTGGAGACAGCCTGCCTTCGGCGATCAACCGCTGAAAGCCCGCTTTGCCACCGCCGCTGAAGTAGGTGAGATATCGCTCCTTCGTCACCTCATAACGGTAGGATGCCAGCACTTCTTGATAGCTCGCGACATACAACGCGGTGCTGTCCACGAGCACACCGTCCGAATCGAGGATGAGCCCCTTGAAGCCAGATGCGGCAGGCACCGGCGGCGTGGCTAGCGCCAGCTCGCCTGGCTGCGACTCGCGGCGCTGCCACTCATCTAACTGCATTGATGAGGTATCAATCAACACGTCCGCTCGGTGGTGATGCAGCCCGCTGAGGACGCGGCCGGTCTCATCGAGAATAGCCGGCCAGGCCCAGCTCCATGCCTCGCTTGACCAGGATTGGTGTCGTTGACCCTGCCGCTGCCGGAGCGTGTCTGAATCAACCGACAACCTGACGACGACGTCCACCCTAGCATCGGGAATGTACTCGAACCCGTCGAATGCGCTGACCACGATGAGCCGGATGCCTCGGCTGTGGAGCGCGGGGATTTCCGCCAGCAGCCGCTGCGCCTCGGTACGGGGATCTTTCCTCGAGATGGGCGACTCAAGCACCACACCCAGATCCAGGTCATCGACCATCAGAACCTGGCGTGAAGCCAATCCGGCGCCTCCGTCGGCGAGCCATTGCCCGATTTCGGTCTTGCCGGCAGCCGAGGGGCCATCAATCCTGACGACGACGGGCCGATCGGTCACTTGGACCAATTGGGCGTGGATCGCTTGACGAAGAGGGCGTTGCGCTTCCTCGACTGTTTGCAATGCCGCTCCTCTAGTTGCAGCCCCAGCGTGAGAAGCACTTGGTACCTCTTGAGCAGGCGCCGGCGGCGCGGAGAGCACACCATTGGTGGCTGTCCCGGCCTGAAGACTCCTATCTGATACGGCCGGCAGCAGCGGGGCATCCGCTATCTGGGTAAAGGTGCCCCGAAGGACCAATTCGTCGTGCTGGTTGCGGGCCTCAACACGACCAACCGTCTTGATGCGGCCGCTGCGCGTGGTCTCTTCGCTGGACTGCGTGAGGGTCAGCGTGATCTGATCCCCCTCGCGAATCGGCGCGCCGGCTTCCTGCAGCGCCATGCCAGCCAGGACTTTGTTTCTGCCCGGCAGCATATTGGCATAGGCCGACACCAGCGGGGCGACACGCAGAATCGTATCCTGAGCGCTTTGCCGCACTGGTTGTTGCGAGCCGCCGAGCCACTCGTACGCGATCCGAAGATCCTCGGTGTTGACTGCGCGCTCGCTTGGCACGTTGGGCCAGCGCATCGATTGCTGCATAAGAGCCGGCGTGCGTGCGCGCAGCGCGCGTAGGCGTGCTGTCTCCGGCAGCGGCGTTTGCCCGATACGAGGCTCGACCACCTCATCAGAGGTGCGGGGCCTGACCGTGACCCAGGCTTCTGCCACCACCTCTCCTGCACTCGTGGTCACCGTGACCTCCAGGCGTGTCTCCTGCGCGAGTGACGCCATGTCGACCCCTGGCGGCGGCGTTAAAGTCACGACCAGCGTATCGGTGGGCTGCACCGGTCTCAGCAGACCGCCGCGCACGCGCCCATCCGGCTGCATTTCGCGCTCGAACGACCAGCCTGGAATGTCCACCGGATATTTCTCCATCACATCCCTGAGCGCTCGAATGATCGTGTCAGCGCCATGGCGAATCGGCGTCTCGCCAAAATGCTTCGACCCCAGATCGCCGGTCCACCCAGCCATGAGCAGGATCA
>JAGVGS010000191.1 GCA_020057015.1 Candidatus Omnitrophota bacterium
AATTTTGTCGGCCCGCCCGCGCCTGCAACCCCCAGTTTCGCTATGGACACAAATTTTGTCGGCCCGCCCGCGCCTGCTGGCTCAGACGGAAGCGGCACGCCGCAGACCTATGGCGATCGCTGGCGCGGTTTGGATCCTGATTTCGATTCAAGGGGCTTCGCCGGAAGATTTCTGACCGGGGCCAAGGCCGGCCTGCTGGATTCCTTCTCCCCAGGAGCCACTGGCTTTGGCAGCAAGAATTTCCTCACAGGGGTTGGGTTCCAGGTGGCTAACGTGGGCCTCCAGGCGCTGGGCACTGAAGTGCTTGGGCTGGATTCGCATCAAGCAGCCCTGGCGGCTGGCGTGTTCACCGACGCGACGCGACAGGGACTTGATGGCGGGGGGAGCGGGGGCTTTTTCCGCGGGCTGGCCCAGGGCGCGCTGGCCGGGGGGACGAGCCTTGCGCTCTCTGAGGCCACAGCAGCATTGCCGCTGCCGCCGGTCTTCAGCGCCATGCTGGTGCAGGCTGGCACGACGCTTGCTGCTGCAACGGGCCAGGGCTTGTTTGCGCAGCGTGGCACTTTTAGCGAGAACTTCTCCGCCGTGCTCAATAATTCCGGGAAAGAGCTGCGTGCCGGGATGCTCGACAGCCTGAGCTTTGGCCGGTTTAACCGCGACACAGGGATGTTCGACACCTCGGTGGGTCCCAGCTATAGTCGGCACGCGCTGGCGGTTTCTCAGTTCGTGGATCAGGCGCTGAATACCGACTCCAAGAACGGCGGTGGGGCGATGGGTGCGGTCAACAGCCTCTTCGTGGCGGGGATCAATGCCGGCACGTCGAATGTTATCTTCAGCACCGTGGGGAACATTGCCAAGGGCAACTACACCATGAATGGGTTTAACTACATCAACCAAGGCAACGGGCTCTATCTGACAGAGCGCAACGGCATGCCCGGCGCGTACGTACTCGTCGGTGAGCAGCCTGGTGACGTCATGCCGGCTGAGGCCACCGGCATTCCGAACGTGTTCCAGGTCGTGGGTGGGGGTGGCGTGAAGCTCTATAACGCAGGAACCGGAGAGTATATCGGGCCGAATAACCTACCTGGCGGTGTGGGCCTTGTGCGGAATGAGAACGGCACCCCATTCTATCGCTGGGTCGATATCGGCTATGGGCCGCTTGGTGTTGGGATCATCGACCAGAATATGAAGACAGGTGAGCAAACATTTGTCGATACAGCGACCAATATCCGCGTCAATTACTGGACAGGGCAGGAGTACCGACAGGGAGATATTGGGTATACCGAGTTGTTCAATGTCAGGGAGAACGGATTATCGCCGACCGGCTACCGCGTGGACACCTCGTTCCCAGTGATCGGCAAGGGCGCGGAGACGATGGACTTTGCCAGCGGAAAGCGCACGTTTATTGCGGAAGGCGGGCAAGTGTATGACTACAACACTGGCAAGTATCTGGTGAGCCGTCCTGCCCCGGATGGCGGCCTTGTGCAGGTCAGCTCCGATACGCCCTTCCGGGGCACGGGCCTCTTTTCCCTCTATGGCAATGCGCAGAATATCACGGTGTTCAGAGCAGACGGCACTCCGGAGAAATCGATTATGGTGGGGGAGGGCATCGGCCGGTTCAATGTGTTCAATCTACAGGGCGAGCCGACTCGCCTTTCGATCACGAACTTGGATACCGAAAAAACACAGACGCTGGTTCCGGCGCCAGGACTGAGCCGTATTCCAATCGGGGAAAATAACAAGCCCCTCGCATATCGGATTGAGGAAACCGGGCAGGTTTTTCGCTCGTTGCCCAGCGGCGGGTACACGGTGGCGCACCACGGCATTGTGGCAACGTACAACGCACAAGAGAAGCTGGTCAACGCGTCCGGCCAATTCCGAGAAAACGGCGTGCTCTATCAGGCTACTGTTCAGAACGGCAAGATCATGGGGGTGCCAATTGGGGGGGCGATCACGCAGACGTCCATCGGGCCCGACGGCAAGACCTACACGCTGACCCAGAACTTCAATCCTGGTCAACCCCCCACCGCCTCTGGCCAGTTTGTCCAGGGAGGCGTGGTCTACAACGCCACGGGCGAGGTGAAAAACGGGCAAATCACGGGTGTGCCTATTGGGGGGGCGGTCACGCAGACGTCCACCGGGCCCGACGGCAAGACCTACACGCTGACCCAGCACTTCAATCCTGGTCAACCCCCCACCGCCTCTGGCCAGTTTGTCCAGGGAGGCGTGGTCTACAACGCCAGTGGCGAGGTGAAAAACGGGCAAATTTCGGGGGTGCCGGTCGGAGCCAGTGCCGGTGGTGGTCCGGCGTTGCCCGCATCATCAAGAGAGCCGATTTCTCCTGGAGGTCAGGCAGGTGGGGTGATCCCGATTGGAAATGCGGCATTGCCTGCGAGCAGGGAACCAATCAGCACGACTCCGCCCTTGGCCTCTCTTGATACCTTTGGTAATCCGAACCCGGTTCCCGTGCCCAATCCCCAACCGACGCCCGGGCCTATGCCTGAAGTAGCGAGCATGACGGCTTCCACTAAGATTCAGGATCCACGAACGCAGGCGTTGGCCGCCGTCAATGAGTTGAAGCAATCGCTCGGTCCGTCGCTCGAGGCGATGGATCCATCTGCCAAGGCTGTTGTTTGGGAGCTTAAGGGTTTGAGGAACACCCTCTCCGATCCCAACAGCTCACCTCAACAGGTTGAAGCCGCACGCGTGAAGCTGTTCGACCTCAATACGCAAGTGGCCAGCGCTAAAGCAGGGCAGGATGGCTTTCGCTATGCGCATTACCAGTATGAGAATGCCCATGCGCAGATCGTTGCGGGAAAGCTGGAGCAAGCACAAGCGACATACAACACTATGGCCAGCATCATGCAGGATGTAGGAAGGGGCGATACGCGCGCGATTAACATTGCGAAGGATGGGCCAAATTACGACATGTTCCAGATGCCATCGGTAAGGATGGAGAATGGGTTCGTTCAATTGTCGCAGCAGCGACAGGCGGAGATCGTGCACAGCGCAGCGGGCGTTGCGGGCGAAGCTGGACTAAAGATGACTGCGACGACTTTAGGCACGGCCGCGGCCGTCTATGCTGCTCCCGCATACACCCTCAGCGGCCTCGGCGCCATGGCCGTCTCCGAGGGGACCGAGTATTTGTCCCAACAGTACCTTGAACCGCTCCACATGAATCCTACCGACAATGCAGTGAGAAACGCGGCGGTCAACGCTGCCTGGCAGGGGACGAACTTCATTAGTTTGGGCGCTGGCTACTGGGCCGATGCGCGATTCGGTTTCATCCCTAGCTTTGTTTATGGCTACAGCCCTACGGTCAGCCCAGGCAGCTGGACGCCGACTGAGCAGAAGGTCATCGCGGTGGCTGCAACGTTCGCCGCCGGGGGGGTTAGGTTAACACCGCTCGAGAAAGGCGCGCTTAGCATAACGCAGGTGCCCGGGGCGCTCATCCGCGGAGAGACAACATTTGGCACACTCTTCGCCCGTCCAGGCAATCTGCTCTTGGGTGAGACAGGATTGCTGACTCCTGCGGGGCGCGCCTTAGTCGGCACGGAAATAGCAGCGCGATTTACGGCGATGACTGCGAAGGAAGCGTTTCAGATGCCGGCAATGATCATGCGCGATGCCGCCATTTTCAATGCCGGGACGGGAATGGCCGGAGAGTTTGCCATTCGCGAAGGCTGGGTAGATCGGGACCTCAATCAGACCAATCCGCTCCTTCCTATTGCGAATCCTGTCTTGAGCCTCTTCGGACGGGAGGGATATGGGATGGTGGGGTTCGGTCCTGGCGGAGCCAACCTATCTCCATCAGCGTTCGCATTGAGCTCGATGTATGGAACGGTTACTGATCCCGATATGAAGCTCTTTGCGCTTGCAACGCCGCTGTTGGTCCCTGCCCTTGCGCCCGTCCTGATGCGATTTCCTGTTGCTGGAAACATCGCTTCCTTCTTTGAACAGGCCCCAGTCCTTACGAGACTTGGGGGCTCGCTTTCGGTTCAAGCGCAACGCATGGCTATCGAAGAGTTCGGGAAAGAAGCACTGGTGGCCCAGACGTCTCCGATTCGCTTCATGCCCAATGGGATGGCCGGTCAGATGGCGCAAGAATTGTTCGAAGGGGGCAAGTCTGGTCCTGTGTTGAGTGCGGCGACATCAGGCGCTGCCGCCGCCAGTCCAGCTGTCTATGCCCTGGGTGTTGGGAATGTGGGCGCGAGCTCTGTGAGGACGGAGAATATCGGTATGGCGGTCGCGAATCAGGTGGCGACGACCTATGTGGGCAATGTCCGTGCAGTAACTGAGATGACACCGACTCAGTTGAACGATGTCACCACATCGGTCACGCGTGACCTAGGCGGGTTGGGCCGCGTGGATGTGGGGGCGGTCCAGTCGCTCGTGGTGGATCGAGTGGCCACCGTGCTAGGGGTTACCCCAGGGCAAGTGACCGTCACGGGGTTAGGGGCGGCGGCAGTGCCGGTGGTGAGCAGCGTGATGGGCTCCATCGTGAACCCGGTGCAGGTGGCTCAGGTGGCCCGGACGCTGGCTGATCAGTCGCCGATGGCTATAACGCCTGCTTCGGTGATGACAGCGTTCCAAGCGGCGAATATCACGGCCAGCACCATGCCTAATGTGGACTTGAGCGGCCTGGCGAATACGATGGTCGATCGTATTGCTAACCCCACTCCGGTGGATGTCGCCAGCAGCGTGGCGAATAATGTCGCGGTCAATGCGGCAATGATGGCCGCCAACGTCGCGGCGCAAGCCAACATGGCGCCGGTGACGCAGGCGGTGCAGTCGGTGGCTACGAGTACGGGACCGCCGGCTACCACACCGAGCTTGATGACTGGGGTGGCCGGGATTGCGCAGGCTGCCACGGTCAGTGAAAGCATCCGTATTGCGGCCTTGCCGCCGGCCGATCGGCCTGCCGCGCTGTTGGCGTTGCCGGCAGAGCAGCGCGTGACAGTGCAAGAGAACGCGACCTCGCTCCTCAATACATTGGCTGCGATGGCTCCGGCTGAGCGCCAAGCTACCTACCAAACTTATCCCGTGTTCACTGAGCCGGTGCGCACGGCGCTCGAGGTGCAGGTACCGGTGGCGCGTTTGGGGAATATGTTCACTGGGATCGGGCATGCGGCCCAGGCTATGCAAGCCTTCCAGGCTCCGCTGGTGAATGCCGGCATCAGCCCCGAAGTCGCCCAGCATGTCGTTAACACCCTCATCGGCCGCGCCGAGCCCATCACTCCGGCCCTCATCACGCAGGCGCTGCGCGAGCCGGCAATGGC
>JAGVGS010000027.1 GCA_020057015.1 Candidatus Omnitrophota bacterium
AGAGTCGGCAGCGGCGGCGTGCCGCTGGTGGGTGGTGAAACCGGCAGCTCTTTAGCCATATGCCGGAACTGGTCCAGCCCGAGTTGCTTGAAGCGCTCAGCCGGCGCTTCCGGCTTGCGGGAGCCGGGGTGCAGCAGCTCGACAATGTTCAGCCACATCCCGTCGCGGGAATAGCTGGCGATATCGTGGCGCTGCGTATCCATCCGGATGGCATCCTCCGGGCAGGCCTCCACGCAGTAGCCGCAGTAGATGCACTTGCCCAGGTCGATGTCGAAGCTGGTCGCGAATTTCTCGATGTTCGGATCCGGGTGCTCGGCCGGCACGATATAGATGCATTTGGCCGGACAGATGGTCTCGCACATCATGCAGCCCACGCAGCGCGGCGTGCCGTCTTCCCGCTGTGTCAGGCGATGGCGCGTGCGCAGCCGCGGTGCGGTCTCGCGCAGCTGATCCGGGTACTGGATCGTCACCGAGGCTGGCACGTCGCGGAAGAGCCCGACGCGGTGGGCGATATGGAGGAAGAGATTGCGCCAGAGATGCCGGTTGGTGATCAAGAGGCCCTGCGCCACCGCCGGCAGGTAGGTGCGCTCCCACCAGGAGAGCTTGCGGCGCTTGTGCGCGTCGCGCAGGCGGTGCAGAAATTGGTCGCTGAGTGTGGGCATCTTAGGGGAACGCCACCACCCAGAGGGCGGTCACCGCGATGTTCAACAGCGAAAGCGGGAATAGGATTTTCCAGCCCAGGTGCATCAGCTGGTCGTAGCGAAAACGCGGCAGCGTCCAGCGGATGAGCATGAAGAACCAAATGAACGCCAGCACCTTCACCGTGAAGGACAACAGCCCTAAGCCGACATAGGTGAAATGGGAGACCGCCAGCGTTCCGCCCCAGGGAAACACGAACCCCTGCGGCTGCAAATACGGCACCTGCCAGCCGCCGAAATACAGCGTGCTGACCAAGGCGGCCACCAGCACCACTTCCACGAAGTCGGTGAGAAAGAACAAGCCGAATTTCATGCCGCTGTACTCGGTGAAGTAGCCGATGATCTCGGGCTCGGCTTCGGGCAAATCGAAGGGCACGCGCTTGGTTTCGGCCAGGGCGGCGGTCATGAACACCAAGCAGCCGAGGGGCTGCACGAACACGCCCCAGGCCGGCAGCCAGCCGCCCAGCAGGGTCTGCCCTTGCCGCAGCACCAGCTGGTGCATATCCACCGTGCCGGCCCACACCACGATGCCGATGAGCGAGACGCCTAGCGCGATTTCATAGGCCAGCATCTGCGAGGCGGCGCGTAACCCCCCCAGGGTGGAGAGATTATTGCCAGAGACCATGCCGGCCAAGATGACGCCGTAGACCCCGATGGAAGCCAGCGCCAGGATCACCAACAGGCCGGCGTTGATGTTGGCCACTTGCAGCGGAATCTCGCGGCCCCAGAGCTGCAGCGGCGGGCCCAGGGGAATGGCGGCAAAGGCCAGCACCGCAAAGAACATGGAGAGCGCCGGGGCCAGCGTGTGCAGGAACTTATCCCCCTTCTCCGGGATTACGTCTTCCTTGGTGATGAGCTTGATCACATCAGCCAGAGCGTTGAGAATGCCCAGCCCCCCGAGCTTACGCAGCAGCTCGTTGATGAGGCTCCCGCCCAGCCACCAGGGCAGCGGCAAGGTGAAATAGGCGCGGTTAGCCCCGATCCGATCCTGCATCAGGGCGCTTTGCTTGCGCTCCAGCCACGTCTGCAGGCCGGCGAAATTCAGCACGCCGCACATGACGAGAAAGCTCACCCCAAGCTTGATCGCCAGGTCAATGAGCATTGGCGAGCCATGCTCCTTGGTCGCCTACCGCGGCATACGACAAGCCGGCAAACGCCGGCTCGGCCTTCGCCAGCGCGGTGAATAGCGCAGGCGCATCCCCCGGGAGGGCCTCGATGTTCAGCTTCGTCCCCAAGGCCGAGAAAATCATCCATTCGGGCCGCGATTCTCCGGCCGGGAGCACTGCGGCGTGAAGGCGCTGGACCCGGCCCTGGGAATTGGTGAACGTGCCGTCCTTCTCTGCGTAGGCGCAGCTCGGCAGCACGATATCGGCCAGCTGGGCAGTGGGGTGGGTATTGGGACCAATAAAGATCACCATCTCCACCGGCTTGAGCGCTTCAGCCACGCGCGCCTGGCCGAAGAGCTCGGTGAGATCTTGCGTGAAAATAATCAGGGTCTTCAGTTGCTGCTGCTTGGCCCTCTGCAACAGCTCCTCCGCGCCTTCGGCCAGCCCCAGGGCTTGCGCGCCGCGGGCATTGGGCGAGCGGTCAGCTTCCAACAACAGGGTATCGGCGGCCCCGGACTTCGGCCGCTGGAACACCACCTGGGTCACCCCGAGGGCGTGGAAAAAGCGCTTCGCGGCAAAGAGGTCCTCGTTGGTCAGGTGGCTGGAGAGGATCACGCCCACCTGGTCGAGCTGCTTGGCCTCACGCAGCTTCTGGAGCTGCGCGCCCACCGCATCCAGCGCCTCGCCCCAGGGCACCGGATGGCGCGTGCCGTTCTGGCGCTTCTCGGTCAGCAGCAGGCGGTGCGTATCGAGGCGCTTATACCCGTAGCGGCCGATATCGCACATCCACCATTGATTGACGTCGGCGTTGAACCGCGGCTTCAGGCGCATGATCCGAGCGCCTCCGGCGATATGCGGCCGATCCTTCTGCTCGCGGTTGTAGTGGATGTCGATGTTGCAGCCGCGGGAGCAGCCGTTGCACACCGACGGCGTCGAGCCCAAGTACCACACGCGGCACTTGAAGCGAAAATCGCGGTCAGTGAGCGCTCCCACCGGGCAGATGTCGACCACGTTGCCGGCGTAGTTATTCTTCAGCTCGACCCCGGGATACACCCCCACTTCGGCATGGTCGCCGCGATTGAAGATGCCCAGCTCCCCGGTCTTACTCACCTCATCGGTAAAGCGCACGCAGCGCGAGCAGAGGATGCAGCGCTCGGCATCGAGCATGACGGTGGGCCCGATCGGCACGGCCTTGGGCTTCTTGACCTTGGTCTCGTTGAACTTGGGGTCATACAGCCCATGCTGCATGTAGTAGTCCTGCAGCCAGCACTCGCCGGCCTGGTCGCACACCGGGCAGTCGAGCGGGTGGTTGGCGAGCAAAAACTCGAGCACGTCCTTGCGGCCCTTGAGGCTCTTGTCGCTCGTGGTGCTCACGACCATGCCCTCAGCCGCGCGCGTGTAGCAGGAAATCTGCAGCTTTGGGGTGCCGGCGATTTCCACAAGACAAATGCGGCAGTTGCCGGCAATGGATAGGCCCGGGTGATAGCAATAGAACGGCACCGGGCTGCCGGCCTGTTCACAGGCCTGCAGCACCGTCGTGCCCTCGGGCACCGCCACGGGCTTGCCGTCAATCGTCAGGTTCACTTGCTTTGATGCATCCGCCATCATCAATGCGCTGCCACCGCAGGCTGAGCGCCCACATTGCAGCGCTTCTCTTTGATGTGGTAGACGAACTCGTCGCGGAACTTGGCAATGTAGCTCTGCGCCGGCCAGGCGGCGGCATCGGCGAACACGCAGATCGTGCGGCCTTCCATGTTGCCGGCAATGCTCAGCACGGTGTCCAGGTCCTGCTCACGCCCTTCGCCGCGCAGAATGCGATCGATCACCTTGAACATCCAGCCCGTGCCCTCGCGGCACGGCGAGCACTGGCCGCACGATTCGTGGCCGAAGAACTTGCCGGCATACCACAGGGCCCGCACCATGCAGGTGGTGTCATCCATCACCACAATGCCTGCGGAGCCGGCCATGGTGCCGGCGGCGATGAGGGAGTCAAAGTCCATCTTCACGTCGAGCTCATCCGCGCGCAGGATCTTCGCCGAGATGCCGCCTGGGATCACCGCTTTGACCTGGCGGCCCGGGGCGACCCCGCCGGCCGCGTCAATGAGCTGGCGCAGCGTCACCCCTTGCGACGCTTCATAGAGGCCGGGCTTCTGCACATGCCCGCTTAAGGAAAAGAGGCGCGTGCCGCCGGCCTTCGGGACCCCCAGCTTCGCGAACCACTCGGCCCCGCGCTGGATGATCGAAGGCACGCACGCCAGCGTCTCCACGTTGTTCACCACCGTGGGGCAGGCAAACAACCCGGCGAGGGCGGGAAACGGCGGCTTCAGGCGCGGAAACCCTTTGCCGCCCTCGAGCGAGGTCAAGAGGGCCGTCTCTTCGCCGCAGATGTAGGCGCCGGCCCCGCGATGCACGACGATCTCGAGCGTGTGGTCGGTGTTGAAGATGCGCGATCCCAGGAAGCCGTACTTCTTGGCCTCGTCGACCGCCTGCTGTAACACCTTGGCCGGGTACGCGTATTCGCCGCGAATATAGATGTAGGCTTTACGCACACCAGTGGCGTAGGCCGCGATGATGATGCCTTCAATCAACCGGTGCGGGTCCTTGGTCAGGAGATACCGGTCCTTGATCGTGCCCGGCTCGCCCTCATCGGCGTTGACGACAAGGTACTTTGGCTTCGACGAGTCCTTGGGAATGAAGCTCCATTTTTTGCCGGTGGGAAAACCGGCCCCGCCGAGGCCCCGCAAGTTCGACTTCGTGACCTCGTCGATCACCTGGGCAGGGCTCATTTCGGTGAGCGCCTTGCGGGCCGCCTGGTAGCCGTTGTCGCGCACGTAGGTTTCGATCTTCTCGGCATCGCGCACGTTGAAGCGCGCCGAGAGGACCGCTGCCTGCAGCCCCACGGTGCCGCGATACAGGAGCGGCAGTTCGGTGAGCTGCTCGGGTGATTGCAGCAGCGTGTCGATGACCGCTGGCGTGATGGGCCCCACGTAGCTATCGTTCACCTGCATCATCGGGGCCTGCTCACAGGCGCAAAGGCACTCCACCGCCGACAGCGTATATTTGCCATCGGCCGTGGTCTGTCCCGGCTTGAGGCCGAGGCGCTCTCCGATCGAGGCCAGGTACGCATCGCCGCCCCTCAACGCACAGGCGATGTTGTGGCAGACTTGGATGTGGTACTTGCCCACGGGCTGCTGGTGATAGAGGGTGTAGAACGTCACGACCTCGTGGATATGCGCAGGGGCGACCCCCACCTGCTGGGCCACCCATTGCTCCACTGCCGGTGAGACGTAGCCGAGCGTGTCCTGCGCTAAGCGCAAGAGCGGCAACGTGGCCGCGCGCTTCTGGTCGTACTGCGCCAGTATCTCCGCAGCCGCGGCGTCCAGCTGCTTGAGCGCCGCCGCACTCATCGGTCCAGCTCCCCACCGATCATGTTGATGGAGCCGAAGGTGGGGATGATATCCGACAACAGTTCCCCGACGATGAGCTCCGGCAGGGCGGACATGATCGTGAAGCATGGCGGGCGGCAGCGCACGCGATACGCCCGATCCGAGCCGTCGCTGACCACGTAGAAGCCCAGCTCGCCATTGGCCCCCTCCACCGCGCTGTAAAACTCGCCCTGCGGCGGGCGAATGCCATGGCCGAGCATGATGAGCTTGAAGTGGTGCATGAGGCCTTCGATGTTGCCATAGGTGTCTTCCTTGGGCGGCAGCACCGCGCGCTTCTCCGTGGCATTAACGGCGCCATGAAAGCCGCGCGTCGTGCCCTCCAGCGTCGGGTCCAGGCGCACGCGGACCTGCTGGAAGCCGGCGACCCGGCCCATTTTGGCCTCATCGACCATGAGGTCGGCCGGCAGCACGCGGCCCTCGAAATCCACGTTGAGCGGTCCTGCCGGGATCTGGCGCAGCGCTTGCTCGATCAGGCGCATGCTCTGCTCCATCTCTTCCATGCGCACGAGGTAGCGGTCGTAGTTGTCGCCGTGCGCGCCGGTGGGCACGTCAAACTGCAGGCGGTCGTACACGAAATACGGGTTGGCCTTGCGCACATCCAGCGCCACGCCGCAGCCGCGCAGAAACGGCCCGGTGATGCCATAGTTGATCGCCCGCTCCTTCGAAATCACCCCAGTGTCCTGCATGCGGTCCACGAAGATGCGATTGCGCGTCAGCAGCTTGTCACACTCGATCAGCACGCCGCGCACGTCCTCCAGCACTTTGAGGGTGCGCGGGGCAAAGCCCTCGGGCAAGTCGGCCTTCACCCCGCCCACGCGGCCGTAGGAAATCGTCAGGCGCGCACCGGTCACCGCCTCCACGAGCTCCCAGAGCCACTCGCGCGCCTTGATCATGTAGAGAAACACGGTGAACGCCCCCATCTCCATGGCCGAGGCGCCCACGCAGGTCAGGTGGTCGCTGATGCGTGAGATCTCGCTCATGATCACCCGGATGTACTGGCAGCGCTCGGTGGGCGTGATGTCCAGCAGCCGCTCCACCGCGTGGCAGAACCCGAAATTGTTGATCAGCGGGGAGACGTAGTTGAGCCGATCGGTATACGGCATGACGCTGTTGTACGGCACGGCTTCGGCGTCCTTCTCAAAGGCGCGGTGCAGATAGCCGATCTCCACATCGGCGCGGCGCACCTGCTCGCCGTCGAGCTCGACGATGAGCTGGATGATGCCGTGCATCGCCGGATGCGAGGGGCCCATATTGAGGAACAGGTGGCGCGTCTCGCCCGACGCGGCCCGGGCCTGGGCGGCTTGCTCGATCGTGGGGGGCGTGGTAGTCGTCGTCATCAGACGTTGGGCCCGAGGAGGGGCTGGCGACGGTCGATAGGATAGTCCTTGCGCAGCGGGTGGCCTTCGAACTCCGGGTACATCAGGAGGCGGCGCAAATCCGGGTGCCCGGTGAACGTGATGCCGAACATGTCGTAGACTTCCCGCTCGAACCAGTTGGCCCCGGCCCACAGACTCGTCAGCGTGGGCACCGAAGGGTCGGCCGCAGCCAGCGGCACGCGCAGGCGCAGGCGGTGGTGGTAGTGGCTGGAAAAGAAATGGTAGACCACGTCGAAGCGCTGCTCGTCGTGCTGGACCTGGCGATTCCAGGTCTCGGCCACCGGCTTCGGGGTCATGTAATACGGCAGCGGCGAGGGGGTCTTCAGCGTCGGCGCGCTGCGCTGCGTCTTGCCGAACTTGAGGTAATCCACCGCCGTGAGGTCCATGAGGAAATCAAAGGCCAGCGCCGGGTCGGTCTTCAGATGCTGGGCGATGGCCACCAACCCTTCGCGCTGGATCACGGCGGTCAGCTGCCCGCGGTACTCCTGAAGGCTGCGCACGTAGGGAGCGAAGCGCTGTTGCAGGGCGCTCAGCAGCGGGGCGGTCATGGCAGTGGGCGGGGCTCGGCTTTAGAGGTGCGAAGCCACGCGGTGCGAGGCGAGCAAATGGGCGGGGCGGATTGCGGCCCCTGGGGGCTCGGTGGCTTGCTGCCCCTGGCCGATCTTTTCCTGCAGCTTGATGAGGCCATCCAGCACGTTTTCGGGCCGGGGCGGGCAGCCGGGGATATACACGTCCACCGGCATGATCGTATCGATCCCCTGCACCGTGGCGTAGTTGTTGTAGAAGCCGCCGGTGCACGTGCACACCCCGAAGGCCACCACCCATTTCGGCTCGGCCATCTGGTCGTACACCCGGCGCAGCACCGGCGCCATCTTGTGGCTGATCGTGCCCACCACAAACAGCACGTCGGCTTGGCGCGGGGAAAACCGCGGAAAGCCGGCGCCGAAGCGATCCATATCATAGTGCGACGTGGCAGTGGCCATGTACTCCATGCCGCAGCACGCGGTGACAAAGGGGTACTGGAAGATGGAAAACTTGCGCGCCCAGCCCAGGGCTGCGTCGACCCGGGTGGTCATCCAGCTCAGCTTCGAGGTATCCGCCACGGCCATTATTTGAACTCGATAGCACCCTGTTTCCAGGCGTAGGCAAATCCGGCGACCACGATCAGCAGAAAGAAGCCCATCTCGAGGAGCCCGAACCAGCCCAGCGTCCTCGCCTGCACCGCCCAGGGAAAGAGGAACACCAGCTCCACATCGAAAACCACGAAGAGCATCGCCACGACGTAAAAATGAATCGGCAGACGCCCGGTGGGCAAGCTGATGGGGTCTTTACCGCACTCAAACGGCTGCGCCTTCACCGCGTTGGGCTTCTTGGGGCCGAGCCACGGGTTGAGGCTGAGCAGGAGCACCGCCACCCCGGTGATCAGGGCCGCGTAGATCAGGATAGCGCCGTAGTTGAAGAGCTCGCTGATGCCGGTCATCTAGGTAGAGTGTGTGATTTTTTTCACAATCTTCGTGCTGAAAAAAGGCGGGAGAGGTCAGAGGATCGCCCGCAGGAAGCCGTATTTTAGCACGCCGGCAGGACGCTGTCTAAACAGAACGTGCGGGCAGACTTACTTGTTGTAGTCCAGGCCGCGCTCGATGAATTGCTCATCCATCTTGCGCGGGGCAAAGGTGCGCTGGGCGAAGGTCTTGACCGCCGCGAGCTCGAATTTCCGGCAGCTGTAGATATCGATGGAGATGAAGTCCTTCGGGGTGAGCGTGTGGATCTGGATGCCGCTTTCCACCAGGGGGATCCAGCCGCTGAGGCCGGCCTTGTCCGGATAGCGCTTGCCGTCGGTGCGGAAGATGTAGGGCGGCGACTGGGGCTCGACTTTCAGCACGCCCACGATCTCCTCCAGGAAGTTGTAGCAGAGGGTGAGGTCGTCGCACGCCCCCTTCTTGCAGTCATACAGGTCCAACAGCAACTGGTACCCGAACGGGGCCACCCCGCGCTTCGTCTTGCTGCCGGCTTCGATTGCCGGCACGTCACACACTTGCGGCATCCGACCTCCTCACCAAAACAGACACCCCGGCGGCATCCGTCGGGGTGTTACGGGCCTTACGAATTTTTCATCTGACGTGCACGTCATATGTGGGCGGCAAATCCTCCACCTAACAATTAGAGATACTACAACAACTGGCCCGGGAGTCAACAGATTTTAGAGGATTTTTTGACGACGCGCAGCTGGCGGCGCAGCAGTTCCAGCGGCAGGCCGATCACGTTGCTGACCGACCCTTCGATACGGGCGATCAGCTCGCCGCGATCCTCCTGCAGCGCGTAGCCGCCGGCCTTATCCAGGGGGCGCATGCGGCGGCAGAGGCGCTCAATCGTCGCCTCATCTAGGGGCTTGAAGAAGACCTTGCTGCGCTCGTAGGCCCGCCATTCCCTGCCCGTGGCCACATCGCGGACGCAGAGGCCTGTATAGACCCAGTGGCTGCGCCCTCCGAGCGCGCGGAACATCCGGCGGGCGTGGTGCAAATCGCGGGGCTTGCCGATCACGCGCCCGCGGAACCACAAGAAGGTATCCGCGCCGATCACCAGGCCTTGGCCGACCTTTGCCGGCAACCGAGCCCCCCGGGCCTTGCCTGCCGCGTTGCGCATGGCATTGGCCGAGGGGGTCGCACCTCGCATGATGTGTTCCTGATAGGAGGAGCGAACGACCCGGAAGGGCCTTCCGAGCGACTTCAAGAGCCGCCGGCGCCTCGGTGAGCGCGAGGCCAGCAACAGCATCCTTACGTGCCGAAGGCCTCGACCAGCGCCTGCATGTCGGTCACACTCTGGGCCCGATGAATCCGGTTGCGGAACTCCGCCACCCCAGGCCGGTCCCTGAAATACCAGGTGATGATGCGGCGTAGCGGGCCGATCGGCCAGGGGTCATGCTGTTGCTGGAGAGCAATGTGCTGCTGCACCGTGCGCTTGAGCATCACCAAATCAGGCGCCGGCGGCGGCGCGTGGCCCGCCAGGGCCGCTTCGATGGCCCGGTAGATCCAGGGATTGCCCAGGGCCCCACGGCCTAACATCACGCCATCGCAGCCAGCCACGTCCCGCAGGCGCAGCGCACTGGGGCCGTCGATCACATCACCGTTGCCGATGACGGGGATGGAGACCGCGGCTTTCACCTTGCCGATCGCTTCATAGTTGGCCTGGCCGGTGTAGCCCTGCTCGCGCGTGCGGCCATGCACCGAGACCGCGTCCACCCCGCAGGCTTCAGCGATGCGCGCAATGCGCGCGGCCTCTGCCCCGCTGCCGTCGCTGTACCCTAAGCGCATCTTCACCGTCACCGGGATGCGCGTCACCGCCTTGACGACCGACGTGAAAATCTTGCGGGCCGCCTCTGGCTCGCGCAGCAGCATCGAGCCCCCACCCTTGCTGACCACCTTGGGCACCGGGCAGCCCAAATTCATGTCAACCAAATCAAAGCCCATCGCCTCGATCTTCGCGGCGGCCTCGCCCATCACCTGCGGATCGCAGCCCACGATCTGGGCGCCGATCGGTCGATCCTCCGGGGTAACGCGCATCATCGCGAGGGTCGCCTCGACGTTGCGCACGAGGGCCTCGGAGGAAATCATCTCCAGGTACGCGAATTGCATGCCATGCTGGCGCGCATGCAGGCGGAAGGCCAAGTCGGTGCAATTCGCCATAGGCGACTGCACCACCGTCGGCAATTGAAGTCCTTTGAGGGTGATCATGCTATACTCCTCGCAGCGAGACTAGCATGGTAGCGTCCTTGGACCCACTCCTCAAGCCTTCTTCCCGACGGAGCTTGCCGCGGTTTCTCCGCTACGTGCGACCGTACCGCACGCTCCTAATGGCCGCGGTCTTCTTCGGCCTCATCCGCTACCTCATCCCCCTGGCCCTGCCCTGGGCGGTCAAGATCCTGGTCGATGACTATCTGCCGCTGGCGGGCGCCCCGCCGCATGCGCAGTTGCACTGGCTCATGGGCGGCCTGTGCGCGCTCTACGTCCTCTACGGGCTGGTCAGCTACTGGCGCTCGTATCTCTCCGGTCGCGCCGGCCATCGCGTGATCTTCGACCTGCGGCAAGCGCTGTACCTGCACGTGCAACGGATGTCCTTAAGCTTCTTCGACCGGCGGCAGATCGGCGGGGTGGTCTCTCGCATGACCACCGATATCGCCTCGGCCCAGAATTTCGTGGGCGCCGCGTTCGTCAACACCATCATGGACCTCTTCTGCGTCGCCCTCATCATTGCCGTGCTGTTCATCGCGCATGTCAAGCTCGCCTGGGTGTCGCTGGCCGTGCTGCCCTTCTACGCTATTCTCAGCCACACCTTGCAGCGGCGCATCCGGGAAAAAAGCCGCACGATGCACCACCAGCTGCAGGAAATCGCCGGCCAGTTGCACGAGCAGTTCGCCGGAATCTCCACGATCCAGTCCTTCACGCAGGAGGAGGCCGAGGCGGCAGAGTTCCGCGACCAGAGCGAAGCGTATTTCGACACGGTGATGGGTAGCGTCAAGCTGCAGTCGATCGCGCTGGGCGTCACGGGGTTTCTCACCGCGCTGGGGCCTATCCTGGTGCTGTGGGTAGGGGCCGCGGAAGTGTGGGCCGGACGGCTCTCCGTGGGCACCCTGATCGCTTTCTACAGCTACCTGGGGATGCTCTACCAGCCCATCCAGCGCCTCACCGAGCTGAACCTGATTTTAGCCAACAGTTTAGCGGCGATGGATCGCATCTTCGAGGTCTTCGACACCTACTCCGAGGTCCAGGAGCGTCCCGCCGCGCGGACGCTTTCGCGGGTCGAGGGCACCGTCGCGTTTGAGCAGGTGCGGTTCCAGTATGAGGGGCGCGCGCTGGTGCTCGGCGGGTTGGACCTGCTCATTCCCGCCGGCACGACCGTGGCCCTGGTCGGACCCAGCGGGGCGGGCAAATCGACGCTGGTGAAGCTGCTGCCCCGGTTTTACGACGTGACCGGCGGGCGGATTACGATCGACGGGGCGGATATCCGCGAGGCCACGCTCAAGTCGCTGCGCCAGCAAATCGCGATCGTGGCCCAGGAGCCGATTCTCTTCAGCGGCACCATTGCGGAAAACCTGCGCTACGGCAAACCAGAAGCCACGAAAGAGGCGCTGCGCGCCGCGGCCCAAGCCGCCTTTGCCGAAGACTTCATCACCCAGCTCCCCGAAGGCTATGAGACGCAAATCGGCGAGCGGGGCGTGCGGCTCTCCGGCGGGCAGAAGCAGCGGCTGGCGATTGCGCGGGCGTTTCTCAAGGACGCGCCGCTCTTGATCTTGGATGAGCCCACCTCGGCGCTGGACCCGGAATCCGAAGAGCTCGTCAAGCAAGCCTTGCTGCGGCTGCTCAAGGGGCGCACGGCGCTCATCATCGCCCATCGGCTCTCCACCATCCAGCATGCCGACCGCGTGCTCGTGCTCAATGAGGGCCGCATCATCGAACAGGGCCGGCACGACGAGTTGCTCGCGCGGCCGGATGGCCTGTATCGCCGCTACGCCGCCCACCAGCTCTCCCTGACCGTCTAACCGGTTGCCGCCTCGGCAGGGAGCGCGCCGTTGGCCAGGGCTTGCGCGGTGGCCTGCAGCACCGCGGCGATGCGCACGGCCGACTGCACGGCCTCTTTGGTCAGCCCGGCCGTCGTGACCTGGTGCGCGTGCGCCTCGAGGCAGGCCCCGCAGCCGTTGATCGCAGACACCGCGAGGCACGCCAGCTCAAAATCCGCCTTCGGCACGCCGGGATTGGCGATCACCTGCATTCGCAGCCGCGCAGGCATGCTGCGGTAATCCGTATCGGAGACCAGGTGCGTGAACCGATAATAGACATTGTTCATGGCCATGATGGCGGCCG
>JAGVGS010000023.1 GCA_020057015.1 Candidatus Omnitrophota bacterium
GCGCTGCACCACGAGGCGCTGCTCCAGCGGGGCGTCGAACTGCTCGCAGAGCCGCCAATAGCGATGGAGCGTCAGGCCGCTGATCGTGTGGTACAGGTGCGCGTGGGTCGCCACCGGCAGCACGTAGCGGGCGATCTCCTGGCAGCGCTTCTTGATAGCACCCGCCCAGCGTTTCTCACCCACCTCGCGCGAGGGAAATAGACGGCGATACTCGGCGATCACCGTGGGCTGCACCAGCTCGATGAGCCGATGGTAGCTGTCCATCTGGGCTTGCACTGCCTCGACATACACCGCGCGCGCAGCTTCCTCCAGGGGGGGAATAGTGAAATGCTCGGGTTTCACCTCGACATAACGTTGAGAAACTTGCTCTGAATTATAAAAAGGATGCGCGTGCAGAAACGACCAGATGAACTGCCGGCTGACCTTCTCGAGCACGAACTGGAACGTCGGGTGCTGAATGGTGGTGTGGTGCCCGGCCTTGTAGGTGCTCTCCGCGATGCGATCGCGCTGTGCGCGCGATTGGTCGTCGCGGTCCACATCCTGGGGCGTGATCACTGTGGAGGAGTAGCAGGTACGCGCGGTGGCCACCGCCAGGTTATAGGGGTCCTGAAAGTAGTTCTCGAGCCGGACGACCGGTTCAGGCGACAGCAGGCGAGGCACGGCACTGAGGGCCATCGCTAGATCTCCAGCACTTTGGGAGCCTGCGTGAGCAGCTCGCAGCCGCTTTGGCGCACCACCACCATGTCTTCGATGCGCATGCCGCCGGCATCGGCATAGTAGAGCCCGGGCTCCACCGTCACCACCATGCCCTCGCGCAGGATGTCGGCTTTGCCGCTCACCCGCGGCGGCTCATGGATCTCGAGCCCCACCCCATGGCCGGTGCCATGGAAGAAGCCCTGCATGCGCCCGTCCTGCTCGCCGGTCTTGAAGCCCTGCGCCTCAAAGGAGGCGAGGATGGCTTGGTGCACCGCGGCCCCGTCGACGCCGTCTTTGATCATGCGGTAGGCGATCTCCTGCCCCTCTTTCACCGCCTCAAACATCCGGCGCACTTTCGGCGAGGCCCTGCCGCGCACAACGGTGCGGGTGATGTCGGCGAAATAGCGCGTGCGCGCGTGCTGGGGAAACACATCCATGACGATCGGCTCGTGGGCCCGCAGGGGGCCAAAGCCCTCATTGTGCGGGTCCACCGCCTGCGCGCCCGGGGCGATGATGGTATGCTGCGCCACACAGTCTTGCTCCATCATCGTCAGGTGCATCGTTTTGCGCAACAGCTCCACGGTCAAGGGCTTGCCGGCCAGCCAGAGGCTGTGATCCGGGCGGATCTCGGCGCTACGCACGAGGTCAATCGCCGCGGCCAACGCCTCCTCGGTGATGCGCAGTGACTCGGTGAGGTGCGCGATCTCTTCCGCAGTCTTGACCATGCGCTCGGGAAAGAACGGCTCGGGGGTAGGCGTCACGGTAAACCCGCGCTTGCGCAGGCCATCGGCATAAGCCAACCCGAAGTCACCCGGCACTTCCACCTCGGTGATGCCCTGCGCCTTGAGCCAGTGGCCGACCACGTCCATCATGGTGGGCTCTTTGGCCCCCCCGTTGCGGACCGTTTGGGCAAGCTGAGCATAGGAGAGCACGTCCTTCACCTGCGATTGGGCCTTGGCCCTATCCAGCTCCAGGTCGCTCATGATGAGGGTCCGGCGCCCGTTCACCTGCAGGAAGATGAAGGCATCCGGCGCCAAAAAACGGGTGGCGTAGTAGAGATTCGCGTTTTTTTCGCTGTCGGCGATGATCAGGCGAGCAATCGTCATGGCGTGTGCAGCCTAGGATAACACAAACCGTGCAGCAGGCACCACCGCATCTTCAGGTGGACAGCCTGGGGGCCGGCCCGTTATAATAGGGCAAAGTTTGTGAACATTTTCACACACTTTTCCCCACTTGCTCAACCCCGAGAAGGTGATGGCAGAAGCGGTCTTCTTCTACCTCTTTACCGGTGCCATGCTCGCCGCGGCCTGGTCGGTGGTCTTTAACCGCCAGCCCCTCTATAGCGTCCTCTCCTTGCTGGTCGTCATGTTCTGCCTGGCCGCCCTGTTCGTGATGCTGCAGGCCTACTTTGTCGCCGCCCTGCAAGTGCTGCTGTATGCCGGGGCCGTGCTCGTGCTCTTCTTGTTCGTCATCATGCTGCTCAATCTGGCGCCAGAGGCGCTGGCGCGCATGCGCGTCTTCACGTGGCAAGGCGGCGGGGCGCTGCTCGGCCTCTGGCTGGCGTTTCTGCTCGCGCGCATCTTCGCCGCCTCAGCGCAAGACGAGGGGGCGCTGTCGGCGGCCTCCGCTCCGCGGGGCAGCGTCGAGGCCGTCGGCCAGCTGCTCTTCGAGAAGTACCTGATCCCCTTCGAGCTGACGTCCTTTATCATTCTCGCGGCCATCATCGGTGCTGTCACCTTGGGCAAGCGCGAGGTGCCGGCCAAGCGATGATCACGCTCACCCACTATCTGCTGGCCAGCGCCTTGCTCTTTGCGATCGGCGTCGTGGGGGTCCTCACGCGCCGCAACGTGCTGATGATCTTGTTATGCATCGAGCTGATGTTCAATGCCGCCAACTTGGCCTTCGTGGCTTATGCCCGCGCGCTGGGCGACACCGGCGGGCAGATCATCGTCTTCTTCATCATCGCCGTGGCCGCCGCCGAGGTCACGGTGGGCCTGGCCATCACCATCTTGCTCTCCCGCCAGTTCAAGACGCTCAACGCCGATGAGGTGAGCTTCCTCAAATGGTGATGCTGGCGTGGACGATCCTGCTGGCCCCCTTGGCAGCCGCCGGCCTGGTGTGGCTGGTGGGGATCCACCGCAAACCGCTCGCCTCCAGCGCAGCGATTCTCGGACTGCTGATCGCCTTCGGCTGCGCGCTGCAGCTGTTCCTCGCCGGGCGCAGCGGGGCCCTGATCCTGCCGCTGGAAACGAACTTTGCCTGGATCGCGCTGCCGGGGCTGACCATCCAATTCGGGGTGCTCATCGACCCCTTGTCGCTCCTCATGACGCTCGTGGTGACCGGTGTGGGCAGTGCCATCTTCATCTACGCCACCGGGTACATGCATGACGATGCCGCGTATAGCCGCTTCTTCGGCGTCCTGTCGCTGTTTGCCTTCTCCATGCTCACCATCGTGCTGGCCACCAACTGGGTGCAGCTTTTCATGGGCTGGGAGCTGGTGGGCTTCTCCTCGTATCTGCTCATCGGCCACTGGTATGCCAAGCCCGCTGCCGCCGAAGCCGGCAAGAAAGCCTTCATAGTCAACCGCGTGGCGGACTTTGGCTTCATGCTCGGCATCCTCATGTTGTGGGCCTATTCCAGTGCGGATCCTGCGCAGCGCACGTTTAATTTCCTCCAGCTCGAGCACGCCGGCCTCGTGCACGGGGCAATGCCGGTCCTCATCGGCCTCCTCCTCTTCTGCGGCCCGGTGGGCAAATCCGCGCAGTTTCCGCTGCACGTGTGGCTGCCCGATGCCATGGAAGGCCCGACCCCGGTCTCGGCGCTTATTCACGCGGCGACCATGGTGGCCGCGGGCGTGTATCTGCTGTGCCGCGCCTTCTGGCTGTTTGAAGGCCTGCCGGAGGTGATGACCGTGATCATGTGGGTGGGCGGGGTGACGGCGTTTCTGGCCGCCGGCCTGGCGCTCGTGGAGAACGACCTCAAGCGTATCCTTGCCTATTCCACCCTCAGCCAGCTCGGCTACATGGTGATGGCACTAGGCCTTGGCGGGCGCACGGCCGGGATGTATCACCTGACCACGCACGCCTTTTTTAAAGCGCTGCTGTTTCTCGCCGCCGGCAGCGTGATCCACGGCACCCATGAGCAGGATATCCGCAAATTGGGTGGTCTCTGGCACGACATGCGCTGGACTTCGCTGACGTTCCTGATCGGGGCGCTGGCGCTGTGCGGCATCCCGCCGTTGAGCGGCTTTTTCAGTAAGGAAGCGATCCTCACCGTCGCTTTCGCGCGCAACCCGGCGCTGTTTAGTCTCGGGGTGCTGACCGCCGGGCTGACGGCCTTTTACACCGGCCGCGCCTGGTTTGTCGCCTTCACCGGCAAGGCGCGCGGGCACCATGGCCATGAGTCGCCGCCGGTCATGCTGATCCCCTTGTTTGTCCTGGCTGCCTTATCGATCGTGGGCGGGTTCCTCGGCCTGCCGGCACTTATCGCGAGCGGTGTGCATGGTGCCGCCGCGCCCCATGGCGGCGCGGGCCATGCTGGAGGCCTCCTCGTGATGGCAGTCTCGATTGCCGTGGTCGCGATCGGCCTTGGGCTGGCGTGGCTGCTCTACGGCAAGCAAGTCGTGCTGCCGGGCCAGGTGGCGCGGGCGTTGGCGTTGCCGACGTCTTTCGTGGAGCAGCGCTATTACATCGATGAACTCTACAGCTGGTACGTGCTCCACGTGCAGCAGCGCTATATTGCGCGCTCTTGCGAATGGGTTGAGCAGCGCGTGATCATCGATGGCCTGGTGGGCGGCATCACCGCCCTCACGCGCTGGCTGGGCTTCACGGTGCGCCTGCTGCAGACCGGGCGCGTGCAAGCCTACGTCTTGGTCTTTCTGGTCGGCATCGTGTGGCTGCTCACCTCGGCCCTGCACTGACGCCCATGCTTCGATACTGTCCTATATTGGCGGGTTTTGCCGCTGGACAGCCCCACCCCTCGCGGCGGGGGTTTCGTCGTCCACCCAACCGGCTGGCCCCCCATCCCCCTTCCGCTGCGGGGCAGGGCGGCCCCGTCCAGCGTCACCCGCCCAAGGTAGGGCACCACCCATGCTGCTGACGATCCTTCTGGCCCCGACCCTCGGCGCCTTGGCCTTGTTGGCGTTGCGCGATGATCAGCACGCCTGGGTGCGGCGCATTGCGGTCATCGCGACGAGCGTACCGCTGCTGGGGGCCCTCTATCTCGCCACGCACTATGACGTGGCCCGCGGCGGCTACCAACATGAGGTGTTCGTGCCCTGGGTGGCCTCGCTTGGCATCGGTTTCCACCTCGGGGTCGACGGCATCAGCACCATGCTCGTGTTGCTGCATGCCCTGTGCGGCTTCACCGGGGTGCTGGTCTCGTACAGCATCAAGGAGCGGGTGAAGGAATACTACTTGTTCTACCTCTTCCTCATCACCGGCGTCTTCGGTGTGTTTCTCTCGCTCGACTTGTTCTTCTTCTACTTCTTCTACGAGATGGCGGTGATCCCCATGTTCCCCTTGATCGGCATCTGGGGCAGCGACGTCAAGGAGGGGGGCAAGGTGCGGTACTCGAAAGAGTACGCCACCATGAAGCTGACGATTTACCTCACCCTGGGCGCGGTGGTGGCCCTCGTGGGGCTCTTGTGGCTCTATGTCAGCACCGGGGCGCGCACGTTTGACCTGCCTGCCTTGCAGCAGGCGCTGGCCGCCCGGCCGCTTGATGCGTCGCTGCAGCGCTGGCTGTTTCCGCTACTGCTGATCGGCTTCGGCGTGATTGCACCCATGTGGCCGCTGCACAGCTGGTCGCCCATCGGCCATGCCGCCGCCCCTTCGGCCGTCAGCATGCTGCATGCCGGCGTGCTCATGAAGCTGGGCTCTTACGCCATCATCCGCCTGCCCATGACCCTGCTGCCGGCGGGGGCACAATTCTGGCTGCCATGGCTGGCGAGCCTGTGCGTCATGAACATCATCTACGGCGGGTTCGTGGCGATGTCGCAGCGGGACCTCAAGCTGATCATCGGGTATTCTTCTTCCAGTCACATGGGGTACGTGCTGCTGGGCCTGGCGTGCCTGACCCCGGTCGCGCTGGACGGGGCGGTGCTGCTCATGTTCGCGCACGGCCTCATGACCGCACTCGCCTTCGCGCTCATCGGCTACTTCTATGAGCAGACCCACACCCGCTACCTGCCGGATCTCGGCGGCCTCGCCCACCAGATGCCGTTCATCGCCACCTGCGGAGTGATCGCGGCGATGGCCTCGAGCGGGCTGCCGGGCTTTGCCAACTTCGTGGCGGAATTGCTGATCTTCCTGGGCGGATGGGACCGCTACCCAGTGCAGATTATCTGCGGCGTCTTCGGCGTGGTGATCACCGCCGTGTATATGCTGCGGGTGGTGCGCGGGACGTTCTTCGGGCCGGCCCTGCCCGCCTTCGCGCACACGCGCGATGCGCGCAGCGCCTTCGAGCGGCTGCCGTATCTCGTGCTCGTGATCGCCCTCATGGTTGTGGGCTGCTGGCCCCGGCCGTTTCTGCAGATGATTGATGCCAGCGCCCGACCGCTCATCGAGCATATCATGCCGGTACTGCCCCTTGCGGCCCCGGCAGAGGCGTTGCACTAATGCCGTGGGGCTTGCTCGCACCGGAACTCGGGCTATGCTTGTGGATTCTGGTCATGCTGCTGGCCGACCTCGCTCCGGCCACGCGCAAACCGCAACTCTCCTGGCTGGCCCTCGGCGGCATCGGCTTCACCGCCGTGCTGCTCGCGTGGCAGCAGCCGCTCTGGGCGCGCGGCGAGAGCTTCCAGAGCATGCTCGCTGTCACCCACTTCAGCGGCCTCTACAAATGCTTCTTCACGGCCACGGCCGCCGTCGTGGTGATCATGACCCGGCAGTTTCAGCGCCACCTGCCGGCCCATCTGGGAGCGTTTTATATGCTCCTCTTCACCGCGCTGCTGGGCACCTTCGTGCTCGCTTCGATGCGCGATTTGCTCATGCTCTTCCTGGGCTTGGAGTTGTTGACCTTCTCCCTCTACATCATGGCCGCCTATCTGAAAGCCGAGGCCAAGTCGATTGAGGCGGGCATGAAGTACCTGATCCTCGGCTCGGTGTCCTCTGGTTTTCTGGTGTACGGCATCGCGCTGCTCTACGGCTTTGCCGGCGGCACGAGCTTTACGCAGGTGCAGAACGCCTTCACCTACGCCTTGACCGTGCCGGCGACCGCGTACGCCGGGATGGTGCTGGTGCTGGCGGGCTTAGGCTTCAAGATCGCGGCCAGCCCCTTCAATCTCTGGGTGCCGGATGTGTATGAGGGTGCCCCTACGCCAGTCGTCGCCCTGCTGTCCGTGGGCTCCAAGATGGCCGGAGCGATGGCTCTGTTGCAGCTGCTCACGGGCATCTTTGCGCCGATCGCCGCGTTCTGGATGCCGCTGCTAGCCGCACTCTCGGTGGCCACGCTGCTCTACGGGAACCTCGGGGCGCTGGCGCAGACGAACATCAAGCGGCTGCTTGGGTATTCCTCGATTGGCCATGCCGGCTACCTGCTCATGGGGCTCTCCACCGGCAGTGTCGCAGGAGCGGAGGCGGTCACGTATTACCTGCTGGCGTACTTATTCAGCACGCTGGCGGTGTTCTTGGTCGTGATCGCCGCGTCGGACGCGGTAGGCGGGGACGCGCTCGAGGACTACCGCGGCCTCTCCCAGCGCTCCGGGTTCCTGGCAGCGGTGATGTTTCTGGGACTGCTATCCCTGGCCGGCGTGCCCCCACTGGCCGGCTTCGTGGGCAAGCTGCTGGTGTTACTCGCCACGGTGGAGAGCGGCCGGCTGTGGCTGGTCGCGGTGGGGGCAGTGAACGTGGCGATTGCGTTGTACTACTACTTGCTGATTGTGAAGCGGATGTACCTCGACGCCCCGCGGCAGACACAGCCCATCGCCGTGCCGGCTGCTACCCGGGTCACGCTCTACGTGCTCGTGCTGGGGATTCTCGTCGTGGGCATCTGGCAGGCCCCCTTTCTGCGCTGGATCAGCGCGATCCGGTAACCTGCTTCAACAGCGCCACCAGCTCGTCGATCTTGACCGGTTTGGCCGCAAAGCGGTGCCCGCCGATCATGTGCGCCGCCTCGGATGTCTCTTCTGATTTAACCAACGCCGTCAGAAAAATCACCGGAATGTTCTTGGTTTCCGGGTACTCCTGCAGGGCGGTGGCGATCTGCTCGCCCGAAATCTCAGGCATCATGAGGTCCAGCAGGATCACGTTGGGCCGCAGCTGCCGCGCGCGCTCGAGGGCCTTGTCCGCCTCGTTGCAGATCGTCACGTCGTAGTCACCCGCCGCTTCCAGGTTCTTCTTCAGGAAGAACGTGAAGCCTTTCTCGTCATCCACCACGAGTACGTACTGTTTCATCCTGCACGCCCTCCGGTTTGAGCCGGCAGGGCGACGATCACCGTGGTGCCCTTGCCCTGCTCGCTCTCAATGGTCAATCGGCCGCCGTGGCTTTCCACGATGGTCTTCGAGACCGACAGCCCCAGACCTGTCCCCTTCTTATCGCGCTTGGTGGTGAAGAACGGCTCAAACAACTTGGCGAGGTTTTCCTGAGCAATGCCCTCTCCCGTGTCGGTCACCTTGATGAGGCACATCGGCACGCGGTCGATCTCGATCACCGGCGAGGTGGACACGGTCAGTTGGCCGGTCTTGTTCATGGCATCGAGCGCGTTCATCATGAGGTTGAGCAGCACTTGCTGCACCTGGTTACGGTCCGCCAGCACCGCCGGGGCCTCGGGCGTAAACTGCCGCACCACCGTGACGTTCTTCAGCGATCCGCTGTGCGTCATCAGCGAGAGCGTGCCTTCGACCAACTCCTGCGCTTTCAGCGCTTCGCGCTGCAGCGCCGAGGGACGCGCGAACTTGAGCAGGTCCCGGACAATGGTATCCGCCCGGATCACGGACTCTTCGATAGCCCCCAGCGTCATCTTCAAATCGTCATCCTGTTCCGGGAACTTCAGGCGCAGGAATTCGACCCCGCCGAGAATGACCCCCAGCGGGTTTTTTACCTCATGGGCCACGCCGGCGGAAAACCGGCCCAGCGCGGCCAGTTTTTCGGATTGCACCAGCTGCTGCTGGGCCTTCTTCAAGTCCTCATAGGCGGCTTTCAGGGCGCGCTCGGCCTCTTTGAGCCGGGTGATGTCGAGGGCCACGCAGACGAGGCCTTGCACTTGGCCCTCCTCATCCCGCATGGCAGAGCTGGAGAACAGCACCGGGATCGCCTGCCCGGTCTTGGTGCGATACGCGCGCTCTTCATTGGTCACCGCCCCGCCGGTGCGCACATGGTCCCACCAGGCCGGGAGCAGGCTCGGCACCGGTGCTTGCCCTTCAAAGAGGACGGCAATCGGCTGGCCCAGCAACTCGCCTTCGGCGTAGCCCAAGAGCTGGAGGGCCGCTCTGTTGACCAACTGGATGATGCCATCGGGGTGCGCGACCACCAGCGCGTCGACCATGGAAGAGATGATGTTATCCACGTAGCGCTTGAGCACCGTCGTGCGCTCGAGATTCTCGGTCATGCGGTTGAACGCCTCGGCCAGCTCGCCGATTTCATCGCGCCCGCGCACCGCCGTGCGGTGATCGAGGCGGCCAGAGCCCACCACCGCCGCGTCGCGTGCTAAGCGCACCACCGGCAGCGCAATCGTCCGGGCGATCAAGAGCCCACACCCGACGGCGAGGAGCCCTAAAGCCGCCACGGCCGCCAGGCTCAGCTGCACCACCTGGGTCACGCTGCGGTTGACCGCCTCCCGCTCTTGCTTCAGCGCAGTCACTTCAGCCGAGAGGGCGCGGTCGACCTGGTGGACGAACTGCTGTTTGGCGCGCAGCAAGGGCGTGAGCTGGCGGGCGGCTTCAGCCGATCCGGCCGGCAGGGGCGGCTGGCCGGTCAGGCCTCGCACGCGAGCATACAAGACGGTGCCGGCCGTCTCGATGTCTTTGACGAGCTGCTCCTCCTCGAGGCTCGTGGCCGTACCGGCATACACGTTCATCCACTCATCGTGCCGGGTTTGGAATTCTTGGAAGGTCGCCAGCTCGAGGGGAGTGTCATCCAGCACGCGCGTGACCAGATCCAGGGCAGCGGACTTGACTTGGCCCAGGGCCACGAGCGTGGGGGTGGTGGTGTTGGCAAAACGGTTGAGCTGCCGCTGCACGGTGCGCGCTTGCAGCAACCACGCCGCCCCGATCGCGGCGGCCAGCAGCGCGAAGCCCAGAAACCACAAGCTCAGCTTGCGGTAGAGCGTCATGGCAGCAGCCTAACGGCCCGCGCGAGGCCCGTCAAGCCGGGGCGGCTAGACGCTGAAGCGGAAATGCGCCAGGTCTCCGTCTTGCATCACGTACTCCTTGCCCTCGAGGCGCAGCTTGCCCTTCTCGCGTGCGGCATGCTCGCTGCCGCAGGCCACGAAGTCCTGGTAGCCGATGATCTCGGCGCGGATGAAGCCTCGCGCGATATCGGAGTGGATCTTGCCCGCAGCCTCGGGGGCGGTGGAGCCGCGGCGCGTGGTCCAGGCGCGATCTTCCTTCGGGCCCACGGTGAAGAACGTGATCAGCCCCAGCAGCGCGTAGCCGGCCCGGATCACCCGATGCAGACCTGGCTCACTGAGGCCCACTGCCGCCAGATACTCCACGCGCTCGGCCTCGGTCTCCAGCGCGGCGATCTGGGCCTCAATGGCTCCGCAGATGGCGACGACTTGGGCGCCTTCCGCCGCGGCAATGGCTTGCACCTCTTTGACGGCCGGCGCGTGCTCACCCAGAGGGTCTTGCTCGCTGACGTTGGCGACATACAGCACCGGTTTGGCCGTCAAGAGATTCAAGGGTTTGACGAGATCCAGGCCCGGCGCTTCCAGCGTAGCCGTCACCCGGCGCGCCGGCCGCCCGGCATCCAGCTCCTGCATCACGCGCTTGAACACCTCTAGCGCCGCCGGGGCTTTTTTGTCGCCTGACTTGGCCAGCTTTTCATAGCGGGTGATCGCGGATTGCACCGCACCCAGGTCCTTCAGGGCCAGCTCGGTTTCAATCACTTCGATGTCGCGGTGGGGGTCGATGCCGCCGTGCACGTGCACGACCAAGTCATCCTCAAAGCAGCGCACGACATGGACGAGGGCTTCGACCTGGGCGATGTGGCCGAGGAATTGGTTCCCTAAGCCCTCGCCCTGGCTGGCCCCTTTGACCAGCCCGGCGATGTCCACAAACTCCATCGTGGTGGGGACGACTTGGATGGTGGGCACGAGCTTTGCAAGCTTATTGAGCCGCTCGTCGGGCACCGAGACCACGCCGACATTGGGGTCAATCGTACAGAAGGGGTAGTTGGCCGCCGGCACGTTGGCGCGGGTGAGCGCGTTAAACAAGGTGGACTTGCCGACGTTGGGCAGCCCCACAATGCCGCAGCTAATGCTCATCAGCGGGGAAAACTACGGCCTGTCACTGAGGGCGGCAAGGGTGGCGGTGCCGAAGATCTCGCGCAGGAACTGCTCCAGCTGCTGCCAGGAGTCGCGATCCGCTTCGGCGTGGTACGCCCGGCCGGTGGTCACATCGGAGCCGGCATCCGGGACCGTAAAGCTGTGCGCCGCGCCCTCATAGACGACGACGCGAAAGCTCGCTGCGGCCTCTTGCATCTCTTGCTTGAATGCGGCCACGTGCGCCGCGGTGACGTGCTGATCCAAGGCGCCGTGGAACACCAGCACGCGGCCCTTGATCTGTTGGGGGGCGGCCGGCTGAGGGGTGCTCAGCGCCCCATGAAAGCTCGCCACGCCGGCGACCGGGGCCCCGCTGCGCGCGAGCTCGAGCACCGTCATGCCGCCGAAGCAGTAGCCGATGGCCGCGATACGGGAGGGATCCACCATCGCCTGCTGCTGCAGCACGGCCATCGCCGCGCGGATGCGCTGGCGGGTCTTGCTGCGATCGCTGAAATACGCGCCGGCGAGCTGCCCGGCTTCCTCATGGTCCTTCGCGTAGATGCCCTTGCCGTACATGTCGACCGCGAAGGCGACATAGCCCAGTTGGGCCAGCTGTTCGGCGCGGTGCTTGGCGTACTCGCCCAAACCCTTCCATTCATGCACAACCAACACCCCCGGCCGGGGGATCACCACCGCATCATCGTAGGCCAAATAGCCTTCCAACGGCGCGTCCCCATCTTGATAGGACACCGCCTCGGTGTGCAACGCAGCCTGCGCACCAGGGGTGGCGCACAGCAGCACCGCGCATGCACCAGCCAAAAGGGTCAATCGCATCTTCATCATTCGCCTATGCTACTGCGCCCTCGAGGGCGGCGCAAGCGCCACGGGTAGAGTCGGCAGCGGCGGCGTGCCGCTGGTGGGTGGTGAAACCGGCAGCTCTTTAGCCATATGCCGGAACTGGTCCAGCCCGAGTTGCTTGAAGCGCTCA
>JAGVGS010000026.1 GCA_020057015.1 Candidatus Omnitrophota bacterium
ACCCTGGCCTCTTGCCCCCCATCCCCCTTCCGCCTCGGGGCGGGGCGGCCCCGTCCAGCGTCACCCGCCCAGGTCAGACACCCCCTCGGGTTTGGCATGGCCTGCATTTGACGGGTGACGCGCAGCAGGGTCCCCAGGCGCCCGCAGCCGACGACGCCGAAAGTGCGGCGCGGCGAGGACGACCTGGGGTGCGAGCGGCAGGACCCGTCAAATGCAGACACCACCGGTCAGGCGCGTGGCGCTGCCGCACGCACGTCGGAGGGCACGCCCTCGGCAAATTGGATGAAATTCGCCTGGAATTGGCGGGCGAGATCTGCGGCTTTGGCATCATAGGCGTTCGGGTCCTTCCAGGCCGCGCGCGGGTTCAGGACCTCCTCAGGCACGCCGGGGCAGCGCGTGATCGCTTCAATGCCGAACACCGGGTGGCAGGCGGTAGGCGCCTTGTCCAACTGGCCGTTCAGGGCCGCTTCCACCATGGCGCGGGTGTAGCCAATCTTGATGCGCGAGCCCACGCCATACGGGCCGCCGATCCAGCCGGTATTGACGAGCCAGCAGGAGACGTGACCGGCCGCGATCTTCTCCCCTAAGAGCTCGGCGTAGACGCCGGGTTTTAGCGCCATAAACGGGGCGCCGAAGCAGGCGCTGAACGTGGCCTTGGGCTCGGTGACGCCCTTTTCCGTGCCCGCCACTTTGGCGGTATACCCCGAGAGAAAGTGATACATCGCCTGCGCAGGGGTGAGCTTGGCGATCGGCGGCAGCACGCCGAACGCGTCACAGGTGAGCATGACGACATGTTGCGGCTGGCCGCCGGCGCGCTCGGGGGCGGCATTGGGAATGAGGGTCAGCGGATAGGCCCCGCGCGTGTTTTCGGTGAGCTGCTCATCGTCCAAATCCAGCTCACGCGTCACGGGGTGCATCGCCACATTTTCCAGCACGGTCCCGAATTGCCGGGTGGTGGCAAAAATTTCCGGCTCGGCCTTCGGCGAGAGGCGGATCATCTTGGCATAGCAGCCGCCTTCGAAATTGAACACGCCGCGGTCGCTCCAGCCATGCTCATCGTCGCCGATCAGCGTGCGGCGCGAGTCGGCCGACAGCGAGGTCTTGCCGGTGCCGGAGAGGCCGAAGAAAATCGCGACAGCCCCGCCCGGGCCGATGTTCGCCGCGCAGTGCATCGAGAGCACGTGCTCCAGCGGCAGGAGGTAGTTCATGATCGTGAAGATGGATTTCTTGATCTCGCCGGCGTAGCTAGTGCCGCCGATCAAGATGAGCTGCTTGGCGAAATGGATGATAACGAACGCGGGCGAGCGCGTGCCGTCGCGCTCAGGCTCGGCATGGAAATTCGGGGCATGCAGCACGGTAAATTGTGGGACGAATGCCGCCGCGTCATGCCCACGCGCAGCCGGGGCGAACATCGTGCGCGCGAAGAGGCTATGCCAGGCAGTCTCGGTGATCACCCGGATGCGACGCGCGTAGTGCGGGTCAGCCCCCACCACGCAGTCCTGGATGAAGCGGTCCTGGCCTTGCAGGTACGCGAGCACCCGCCGGTGCAGCGCGTCGAATGAGGCCGGCTCAAAGGGCTGATTGATCTTACCCCACCAGATGCGCGCCTCGCTGGAAGGCTCCTTCACAATGAACTTGTCATTCGGCGAGCGGCCGGTGTGCTGGCCGGTGCGCACGACCAAGGCCCCGCCTTGGGCGAGCTGCCCCTCCTGCCGGCGCAAGGCATGCTCGTAGAGAGCCGGGGTTTCGAGGTTGTCATACACTTGGGACGTAGCGTGTGCGCTCATGGGCCTCATCTGCCGCCCATGATACCACAACTCCTGGTGGGGGTTTTCAACCGGGCCTGCTCCTACTCCTCCGGCGTCACTTCTTGCCAGGCCGTGATCTGTGCCGGAGCCATCTCCATGGGCAGGAACACTTGCCCTCTGAACGCAGGATCTTGCAGGCGCCAGTCATAGGTCATGTCCAGGCGCCCCTGAAACCGCATCGCATCGTCGCGCGCGACCCACGCGCCGAGCCAGCCGCTGCGGCCCACATCGCCAATGAGAGCATGATTGGTGTACAGCGTGGCATTGACGATGAATCCGTAGCCGTTGCCTCCCTTGCATCGGCCGCTGCCTTCGCCGCCATAACACGCAATCGGATCCACCAGGCTGCCGGCACTGCGCTCCCAGACGCCGGGCGAGGTTTCAGTCCAGTCATCCTGCAGCAAATTCCTGAACACATCATCCGCAAGGGAAGATTCGTAGAACCTGCGGTTCGTCTGCTGGGTGCCGCAATCCGCCTTCGTGGCCCCCGCACAGCGCTGCCCGCCGTCACGCGCCGTGTAATCCCCGCTAAAACAAGGAGATTGGCCGCCGCAGGCTGCGGCTGGATCCTGTCCGTAGCCGATCTCTTGATCTGTCCGATCCGGCAACACATAAGGGCGCGTCGTATCGCCCGCAGTGTCTCGATCGATCATCTCATAGACCGGGTGGTTGGGCGTATCATCCCACGCGGTGTAGTTACCGATCACGATGTTGCCTTTGGCCGCCAGTCCAAGAAACGCCTTCGTGCCATAATACTCCTCCGACCCGCGGATCAGGTTGCCATAGGCGCGCCAGTTCGGATCGGGCGGCCCGCCGCCCCCGCCGGAAGATGGTGTGCCGGTGTCACCACCTTGCTGCGCTGTCTGGCCCAGGGGCACCGCAACCATCAACAGCCCCACTCCGAGCATTAGCCACGCGCGTCCTACGTATCGCATCGCTCACTCACTTGGGTTATGGGCAGGCCTGACCCAGCGCCTGCACCTCGCTGAGGGTGCCTTCGCCACCGGAGTAGTTGCTCCCGTTATTACAGATCACGCGGAAGCGATTCGCATCGCTGGTGGACTGCTGAATGATGGGGTACTTGGGAATATCCGCATTACTGTTCCAGATCGTCTTCGTAATATGCACATTGCGGCCCGAGTACACGGTGCCCTGCCCTTTCCAGATGCCCCCCGCCATAATGGCATCCACGGGAATGACGACCGGGCCATCGATTTCCACCTTCCCCCAACCTACCGGACCGGGGTGCACGGTGCTGTAATTGCCGTAGACAATCAAGGTGCCATCATCCGGCGTGCCACAGGCCCCATCCGGCCCGGCTCCTACAGCAGCCCCATCGCCCGCAACGCACCCAGCTAGAGGTTGGGTCGGGGCCGACCAATAGTTCCCGTTGTTGACGCGATAGTAGTCATCCACGCCGTCGTAGACTCCTGTAATCGTGATCTCACGGTCATCGCTGTTGTTCATCACGCCATCCGGGCCAGGATCCCAGTAACGCAGCATCGAGCCCTCGCCATTGCGGTACGTCATGGCCAGCTCTTTGTAATAGTCCAGGTCGCCAATGGCAGGCATCTGCATGGGGGCTTCCCCCTCATGCCCGGTCAAGGACCCGGTATAGCCGACAAAATTGCCTTGCTCGGGTTTATCCACATTGCCGGGGATGGCGTCTGGCTGGTCGCGCAGATACGGGTCAATCGGGCGGTGGTCGCCGCCGTTGTGGCTGGGGGTGTCGTAGAGATCAATCGACCAGTTGCGGACGCCCGCCCCAATCGTCACCGTGCCGGTGGGCGAGCCCGGCAACGCCGGATTCGCGGCCGCGTACGCATCGCCATTCATCGCATCGAGATAGGCCAGCTGCATATCGCCGTTGGAGCGAATATCACCATGCAAGCGCACATCATGGCGCACCGGATTGCCAGTAAAAAACCCGTAATTGTTGACAAAGTACAAGTAGCGGAAGACCTCGGAGGCGGTGAAGCCCAATCGCAGCGTCGCGCGAATCGCCCGACTGACCCCCCCCACGGTGCCGGTCGAGATGATGGTGACCTCACAGGCGATCTGGCCTGCGCAGGTATTGGGGGCGGCAATGCCATCGTTCGGGTTTAAATCCGCTGCCTGCACAGGATTGGTGCCGGCCAGCTGTACCATAAATTGCCCGCGCTCAGGGGGAAACGCTGCGGCTGTTGAAGCAAACGGCAGCATCCGCGCGGCACCCGGGGTGTGGTCATACGGATTGAAAATAGGGGTTTCCGCCGTCCCACCCGTGTTCACCGCGGTCTCCAAATTATCAAACCACAGCATCGCGGCGGTGGGGTCTGCCGGGGTGAGGGGATTGTTCAAATACACCTGGTTGGCAAAAAACTCCGAGAGCTCATGCCGGAACTGCTCGACCCCTGCCTGGGCCAGATCCAGGGCTTGCGTTGATTCGACGTGGCGAAACGTGTGGAGGCTATTCGTCAGCGCCCGCATGGAAAAGACATTGAGGCTGATGAGGATGACGACCGTCACCATATAGACGCCCAGCAGGGCGAAGCCACCCTCTGATCGATTAGCCGTTGCGCAGCG
>JAGVGS010000020.1 GCA_020057015.1 Candidatus Omnitrophota bacterium
GAGTTCCGGCACCGCTTGTCGTCCACTGTACGACTTCATCCGGCGACCCGGCTTTGACCACTTGCCAGCGCCATAATGGGGTGTTCTCCGGCACTTGCAAGTTGATGCCGCTCTGAATGGATACGGCCGTCTTCTGGTTGCGCTTGACGCGGATGGTTTGGGGCCAGACGATCTGGCCGCTAAAGTGCTGGTCGTGCTGGAGGGTCACCTGATAGTTACCCGGGGCCACGGTAACCGTCCGCGCACCATCCGTCACGGATTGCACGACCTTATCCGGCGCACCGGCTTTGACCACCTGCCAGCGCCACATCTGGATACTCTCAGGGAGTTGAATGGTCAAGCTGCCAGTTTGGCCAGAGCCTTTGCCACAGCCAGTGAGTTGGATCGCTAGGATGGTGAAAACCAGAACAGCGCGCGTAACTCTCATGTCGGTGACCTCCAAGTGCCCATTAGCTTACTCCAGCGGGCCTGCCATGGAAAGCACTCCTTAATTATAGTACTATACATTGCATGAAACCTGATTCGCGATATGCGAAAGGTGCAGCCACGGCGCCCAAGAGCACTTGGGCGCCGTTGCTGTTTCTTGCGAGCGGGGTGCCACTAGCGGCCGCCGGA
This sequence comes from Candidatus Omnitrophota bacterium, assembly GCA_020057015.1. GTDB lineage: Bacteria > Omnitrophota > Gorgyraeia > Aquiviventales > Aquiviventaceae > JAGVGS01. The sequence goes on from JAGVGS010000020.1 coordinate 616, forward strand.
TGAGTGACGAAAACAAACAAGAGCTGCAGACCCTGAAGGATCTGGCGGCATCCTTAACAACTCGGATTCATAGTCTTGAACAGCGCCTGTCCGCACCTGCCGGGGTAGCACCGCCGCGCCCCTCCGCGGCCCGGGTGGTTGCGGCATCTTCGCAACCGAAGGAGAGTTTTGAATCGCGTGTCGGTCGGTTCTGGTTGCAGCGTGTTGGGATCGGCAGTCTTGTCCTTGGGGTCGCCTTCTTCATTCTCTACACCTTCCAGTACCTTGGTCCGTGGGCGAAGCTCGCCATTGGCTATGCCGTTGGAGGCGGATTGCTGGGGCTGGGAATCCTGATCGAGCGGCAGCAGGGTCTGGCCTGGTACGGGAGGGGGCTCCGCGGAGGCGGATGGGCCGTTGTCTATTTCACCACCTACGCGATGCACCACATTCCAGGTACGCGCGTCCTTCAAGACCCCACCGCGAGTCTGTTGCTCTTGCTGTTGGTGGCAGCGATGGCCGTCGGGTCTGCCCTCAAGCGCCGCTCCCAGCTAGAGGCAGCCTTCGCCTTCCTATTGGCGTTCGCGACCATGTTCGTCAGCCACGCTACGCTCTTCACGCTGGGGTCCGTCGCCGTGCTCACGGTTGCCATCGTGACCGTCGCGGTACAGATGCGCTGGGCGAATTTGTGTCTCACCGGAGCTGTCGGGTCGCACGTAGCCCACCTAGTGCTGGCCCATCGGATGATTGGCTTAAACTTGATTTTCAGCGACTACCCGGATATTGCCGTCGAACAATTCTGGCTGAATGCGGCTTTCCTGGCTTTGTACTGGGTGGCGTATACCTACGCGGTGTTCAAGCTGGGCGGGGGCGAGGGCCGGAATCGCCGGCCGGTGTTGACCACGACCCTCGTCAACAGCCTACTCTTCGGGCTGCAGCTCCTCGCCTCGGTGCCGCGCGCCTATTGGGATGAGCGCTATCTTGCCCCACTGCTTCTCGGCGTCGCCTGCCTTGCCCTTAGTCTGGTGGCCCGCCGGCGCGGACTTATCGACGTGGCCGAAGCAAATGTCCTACTCGGGTTGAGTTGGGCCACTGCCTCGGTCCCGCTGAAACTGACAAGCCGTTGGGTGGAGTGTCTTTGGGGTCTGGAGGTGGCCGCGCTCGTGCGGCTCGGACTTCAGTTCAGGCGGTGGACCTACCGCGTGTTTGCGATCGTCCTGGCGGTGTTGCTGGTGCCGAGGTTGTTGTTGGAGTTGATGGGCACGGCCACCATCGTGATCCTCAGCCACCCGGTGTCCCAACGGCTCCTCATCATCCTAACGGCCGTGGGCTCCTATGGAGCAGCCGCTGCGGCGTATCGTCTGGAGCGCTTTCGAGTGAGCCAAGGCGTGAGCGGAAACCAGTGCTTCCATCTGTACGCGAGCCTCGCTAGCTTCTTCCTGACGTGTCTCGTGGCGGCCGAGGTGGCAGCCCGCTGGCTCTCGCTTGCGTTGGCGCTCGATGGGATGGGGTTGCTGGCGCTGGGTTTTTGGGTGAAAGATCGCGTATTGCGCACAGGCGGATTGATCGTGTTTGCGATCCTGGTCCTGAAAATCCTCCTTGTGGACCTTGCGCAAGCCGAAACCATCTACCGCATCCTCTCCTTCTTGGCGGCGGGGGCGGTGATGCTCGCCGCCTCTTATGCCTACGCGCGATTCGAGGCCTTGGGGTCTGCCCCAAAGAAGCCCTTAGTGTGATCTGCCAGCGGGTCGGCTTGGGCAGATTTCAGCCATACCCTAAACGCGCTATAGACGTTGAATGAATATGCGCAGCGTTTTGTCGCGGCTGCTTCTTCCGGTCCTCCTCCTCACTCCGTGCGCCGGCGCGGAGGAATTTCCCACGTACAAGACCGCCCATTTCAAGGTCTACTCCACCATGCCGCCGCAGTTTGTGGACTATATCAAGCGTAACGCCGAGGCGTACTACGACAGCATGACTCCGCGCTATTTCCGCAAAGGTTTCCCGGCGCCGCTGGCGATCTATTTCCTGAAGACGCAGGCCGATACCCAGCAGCTCCTCAAGCGCTATGGCGTGGCCTGTGTGGGATACGGGCAATATCTGTCGCTGAGTCCCGAGCCGGCGCTCTTTACACACCGCACCATGGACGACGGGTCGTTGTCGCTCTGGGGCACGCTCTTCCATGAAATCACGCACCATTTTATCGAGCTCAATTTGCCAGGGGCTCCCGCCTGGTTCAATGAGGGGCTCGCCTGTATGTTGGGTGAGCGCACGCGCATCGTCAAAGGCCAAGCGAACATCGGGCACGCCAACCCGTGGCGCGAGCGGGCACTCATGACGCTGATCCAGCAGGGGCTGACCATTGACGTGGCCCAGATGGTCGCATGGAGTGATCCGGCATTCTATGGCCGCATGGAGCGGAACCATGTGGTGCGGCCGCTCTTTTTGTGGCTGCACGACACCCGCAAGCTCGACGCCTACATGACACTCGTGAAAGAGCGCGGCTATGGCCTCTCCGTGCTGGAGCAGGCTACCGGCATGTCGGCTAGCCGAATCAACCAGGCGCTGTTGACGTTTATCAAAGCCCGCTGCTACCCTGCGGCGTACCTTCGCGCGGCGGACAGCGCCTCGAGCGCGGACAAAGAGGCGTTGCTGCGGCAAGCGCTGGCGATTCAGCCGGACTACTATCCGGCTAGGCTGGAGCTGGCGCAGATGTATTACTACAAACTGAATGACAGTGCCAAGGCCCGAGAGACGGTAGCCCCGCTGCTCGAGGCTACGGACGCCATCGAGCACGGCCAAGCGCTGTATCTCATGGGGGAAGCGTATTACTCGGCAAAAGACTACCGCCAGGCGCGCGCCTTCTATGAACAGGCGCTGCCCTACTATGAATATGAGGAGCACCGACATTGGCTATATTACTACCTGGGCATCGCGTCCTTCTGGGGTGATGGAGACAAGACCGCGTCCACCGCATGGTTCAAAAAATTCATGCAGACGGACTGGGAGCCTGAGAAACATCCAGAATGGGTGGCAGCGGCCAAAGCAGCCTTGGCCGGCCAGTGGTAAGCGTAAGACAATGACCTTACCCCGCCACGTTGGCTAGGACCGCTATAGTTGACTATAGGGGCGGGGGTTGCTATGGTGGCGGCACCCATCCGCCATGGCCGCGTCGAGTTCTCTGCGAGCATTCCAGCGCAAGCTGCTGGCCTGGTATCGGTTGCATCAGCGCCAGCTGCCCTGGCGCGAGACCCGCGACCCCTACCGCATTTTAGTCTCCGAAATCATGCTGCAGCAGACGCAGGTCGATCGCGTCATTCCGAAATATCACGAGTTTCTCGCCCGCTATCCTTCGATCCAATCGCTGGCCCAGGCCCAATGGGCAGAGCTGCGGCGCCTGTGGTACCCACTGGGCTACAATATCCGGCCACGCCGTCTGCGCGACATCGCTCGCGCCGCAGTGCGCGACCACGAGGGGCGCATTCCAGATAGCTATGATGCGCTGCTGGGGATGAAGGGGATCGGCCGCTATACTGCCAGCGCGGTGTTGAGCTTCGCCTATGAGCAGGATACGCCCATGGTTGACACCAACGTGGCGCGCGTGCTGGGGCGTTATGTTGGCCTCAAAGGCGATCTCAAGAGTGCTCTGCGCCAGCGGCGCCTTTGGCAGTTGGCCGCCGACGTGATACCCCGCGGGCGCGGCTATGATATCAACCAAGCGATGATGGACCTGGGGGCAACGATCTGCACGGCCCGAGCCCCCCGCTGCGCGCGCTGTCCGCTGCGTAGCACCTGCCGCAGCGTGATCCTGGATGCCCCCGCCGCTTCGGCGCGTGCAAGCCGCCCTCGCCCTCGTTGAGTGCTCCGGCAAAATCCTCATTTGCCGGCGGCCGCGCCATGTCCGTTTCGGCGGATACTGGGAATTTCCCGGCGGCAAACGCCAGCCGCGTGAATCCTGGGCCGCGTGCGTGCGCCGCGAGGTCAGGGAAGAGGTGGGTATTACGCTTCGGGCCCTTCGTTGCGTGTGTACACTAACCTATCGTTGTCCCGGCGAGCGCTATCGTCTTGAAGTGTTTCAGGCGGCGTGGCGCGCAGGAGTCGCACAACCTCTTCAAGCGCAAGAGGTTAAATGGGTAGCACCCTTGGCGCTTGGCCGCTACCGCTTTCCACCGGCCAATGCCCCCTTGATCCGCGCGTTGTCCCGCAAAGGCTTCCGTGCTATAATTTCCGTCAATAACATCACCCTAGGGAGGATGCGATGATTACCCTGACACCACCGGCCACGCAGGAAGTGAAGCGGTTGATCGACTTGGAGCAGAAGCCCAACCTCGGCTTGCGCATTGGGGTGAAGGGGGGCGGCTGTTCAGGGTTGTCCTACGTTTTAGGCTTAGAGGAAGCCAGCCCCAAGCAATACGACACCGTGCTGGAGCAAGACGGCGTGAAGATTCTCATCGACGCCAAGAGCCATCTCTACCTTGATGGCACGACCATCGATTTCAAGAACGCCGTTATGGGCGGAGGGTTCCAGTTCAACAATCCCGCGGCGAAGAAGTCGTGCGGGTGCGGGTCGTCGTTCACCCCCTAACGCTGCGCGTGCCCTCACTTTGAGCCAAAGGCCCCGTCCTCGGGGCCTTTGCCATCTTCGATGCCTAAGCGCAAACCGAAACTCTTCACGGTGGAAGAAGCCGATGCCTTGCTGCCCCAGGTGCGCGAGCTACTGACAGAGCTGCGTCGCCTGCAGCGCACCATCACGAGCACGAGCGAGCAAATTGAGCAGCGCGCCGAGAAGATCGCCGCAGGCAATGGCTACCCGGTGCCTACGCTCAAGACGCAGGTCAAAACGCTGGGCGCTCAGCAGTTGAAGCTCGTGGAGGCCTATCAAGGCGCGGTCAAGCAGCTGGAGCAGCTGGGCTGCCTGGTGAAAGACTTGGCGACCGGGCTCGTCGACTTCCATGGCCTGCGCGATGGGGAAGTTGTGTTTCTTTGCTGGAAGGAAGATGAAGCGCACGTGGCCTTCTGGCACACGCTGGAGAACGGCTTTGCCAGCCGGCAGCCGCTATAACCTCGCATGATCGTTGAATATCTCGCTGCACTGCCGACCTGGATCCAGCATCTCGTCTGGTCGCTGATCGCCCTCCTCAGCATCACGCTGGTAGCCCGCGTGGCGACCCGGCTCATCTGCCTGCGCCTTAAAGCCTGGGCGCTGACCACGCAATGGCACTGGGATGATGCGGTCGTCGACGTGCTGCAGAAGGGCATGCCCTGGTGGAGCTTCCTCTTCGGGCTCTACATGGCCCTGTCGTTCTGGCAATTTTCCGAGCCGCTGGCGCGCACGCTGAATCAGGCGCTCTACACTGCCGGCTGGTTGTCCGTCACCTTCATGGCCGCGGATTTAGCCTCGCGCCTGGTGGGTTTCTACGGGCGCCAGTTCAGCTCGACCTGGCCGATCACCAGCCTCACGCAGAATTTAGCCCAGCTGGCCATCATCAGCTTCGGCTTGCTCATGGTGCTGCACGGGCTAGGCGTGCCGATCGCCCCTCTGCTGACCGCTATGGGCGTGGGCGGGCTGGCCGTGGCTTTAGCACTGCAGGATACGCTGGCCAACCTCTTTGCCGGCTTCTATCTGACGCTGGCGCGCCAGGTGCGCGTGGGCGACTACATCAGGCTCGATTCCGGCGAGGAAGGCCATGTGCAAGACATCAGCTGGCGCTCGACCGAAATCCTGCTGCCGCCGAATAATCTGGTGTACGTGCCCAATAAGAAACTCTCTGAAGCGATCGTGACCAACTTCGATCGGCCGACGCGGGATATCGCGATGCCGCTGGAACTCGGGGTCGATTACCGCAGCGACTTGCCCCGCGTAGAGCGGGTGACTGTGGAGGTTGGGCGGGAGGTCATGAAGACCGTCAAGGGCGGCGTGGCGGACTTCTGCCCCCTGGTGCGGTTTCATGGCTTCGGCGATTCGAGCATTCAGTGTACCGTGATCCTGCGCAGCCAGACCGTCGGCGACCAGGCCCTGATCAAGCACGAGTTCATCAAGCAGCTGCACGCGCGCTACCAAGCCGAGGGGATCACGCCGCCGTTTCCGACCCGTACGGTGCACCTGCTGCAGCCCAGCGCCGAGACGCATGGCCGCTAAACGCCAGCCGCACGCGCTGGTGCTCTCGGATTTAGGCGGCGTGGTCGTTGAGTTCGACGCCGATAAGCTCGTGCATCACATCGCCCAGCTGCTGGGCCGCACGTTTGATGACGTGCACCAGGCGGTGTACAGCAAGGAGCTGCTGCTGCCCTTTGAGGTGGGCCGGATCACACCGGAGGCCTATTACGAAGGGCTGAAGGCGCGCTTGCAGTTGACGTGGACGTACCCGCAGTTCGTGCGGTTCTGGAACGATATCTTCATCGAGATCCCGGCGACCACGGCCATTCTGCGCCAGTTGCGCCGGCACCACCGGGTCGTCGCCCTTTCCAACACGAACACCCTGCACTTGGAATACATTAAACGCTTCGTGTTGCCGCCGGATCTCTTTCACGACTGGATCGGGTCTTGCGACGTGGGGTGCCGCAAGCCGGACCCGAAGATCTATGAGCTGGCCCTGGCACGGGAAAACGTACCGCCGCACGAGGTGCTCTACATTGATGACCGGCCGGAAATGGTGGCTGGGGGGAAAGCCAAAGGCCTGAACGCGCTGCTTTTCCGCGGGGCTGAACAATTGCTGGCTGACCTGCGGGCGCTCGGGGTGGAGATCTAGCGATGGAGCAGGCCCCGGTGCCCTATCAGCGCATCCTCTTCGTGTGCACCAATCAGCGCGAAAACAATGAAGCCTGCTGCGCCGATCGCGGCAGCGCGGCGATTTTGGAGGCGCTGAAATCACGGATCAAGGCCTTGAATCTCACGCGCCATATCCGCGTAGCCAAGTCCGGCTGCCACGATGTGTGCGCCAAAGGCCCCAGCGTCATGATGTTCCCGGATCACGTCTGGTATGCCGGCGTCACGAGCGATGACGTGGAGCGCATCATCCAGCACGCCATCCGAGACATCCAGCCCAACACCGCTGCGGTGTGAAGTCCCTACCGAGCCGATCCTTCCTCTAGCTTCACCGTATCCACGTACGCCTGCCCGCTGCCTTTGGTGGTATAGAGGCGCACCTGAGCCTTGGCGGCCTTCGCAGGGGCGGTAAGCACGCACGATTTAAGCGCCCAGCCGGAAGCCAGGCCGGTCAGCGTACAAGGACTGGTGCTGAGGAAGGCATTGCCGCTGGTATACCACTTCAGCTCCATCCCCAGCTGGCCCGTAGGCATGCTTTGGGTATTCATCCGGGCGCTGAGC
>JAGVGS010000127.1 GCA_020057015.1 Candidatus Omnitrophota bacterium
ATCAAGGCCACTTCGCCCTTCATCACCTCGCCGGTGGAGCCATTCAAGGTAATGTAGTCGCCTTCCTTGATCACGAGGTCACCCGCCTTGAACTCGCCTTCTTCCTCGCGCACGGTGATCTCAGAGCAGCCGGCGACACAGCACTTGCCCATGCCGCGGGCCACGACCGCCGCATGCGAGGTCATGCCCCCGCGCGCGGTGAGAATCCCTTGGGCAGCCGCCATGCCCTCGATATCTTCGGGCGAGGTCTCATCGCGCACCAGGATGACGCGCTCGGCATGCTCTTCGGTCAACTCCACGGCGCGCCGCGCGGTGAAGACCGCTTTGCCCACCGCGGCCCCGGGGGAGGCCGGCAGCCCCTTGGCGATCACCTGCGTCTTAGCCTTGGGGTCGATCATCGGGTGCAGCAGCTGGTCGACCTGTGAGGCGTCGATGCGCAGCAGCGCTTGCTGCTGGGTGATGAGCTTCTCCTTCACGAAGTCGGTGGCAAAAGCCACCGCGGCGCGTGCGGTGCACTTGGCGGTGCGCGCCTGGAGCATGTACAGCGTGCCCTCTTCCACCGTGAACTCGAGATCCTGCACCTGCTTAAAGTGCTTCTCCAGGCGCTGGCAGACTTTCAAGAGCTGGTCGTAGCCCTTGGGGAATTCTTTTTTCATTTCAGCGACCGGCTTCGGGGTGCGGATGCCGGCGACCACGTCCTCACCCTGGGCATTGACGAGGTATTCGCCATAGAAGACGTTTTCCCCGGTGCTCGGGTCGCGGGTAAAGCACACGCCGGTGAGCGACTTCTCCCCCATGTTGCCGAAGACCATCGACTGGATGTTGACCGCGGTGCCCAGCGCGTGGGGGATGTTGTTCAAACGGCGATAGATGTTGGCCCGTTCGTTGTTCCAGGATGCGAAGACCGCATTGATGGCGCCGTAGAGCTGCTCCATCGGATCTTCCGGAAAGTCGCGGCCCAGGGTGCGCTTGATAAAGGCCCGGTACTCGCCCACCAGCTCCTTGAGCGCATCGGCCGGAAGCTCGGCATCGGTCTTGGCGGCATACTTGGCCTTCTACTTATGCAGGATCTCCTCAAAATGCTTGTGCTCCAGGTCCAGCACCACGCTGCTGTACATCTGGATGAAGCGCCGGTACGCATCGTAGGCAAAACGCGCGTTCTCGGTCTTCACGATAAGGCCCTGCACGACCTGGGTGTTCAGCCCGAGGTTCAAGATCGTGTCCATCATGCCGGGCATCGACACCGCTGCCCCGGAGCGCACCGAGACCAGCAGCGGGTTCTTCGGGTCGCCGAAGCCCTTCTCCGCCACCTTCTCGAGCCAGCGCAGCTTCTGCTGCAGCTCCTCTTCAAGCCCCTTGGGCCAGCGCTGACCCAAGTCATAATAGGTGCGGCACGCCTGCGTCGTGATCGTGATCCCCGGCGGCACCGGCACCCCGATGTTGGTCATCTCGGCGAGGTTGGCCCCTTTGCCGCCGAGCAATTGCTTCATCTGGGTGCTGCCATCCGCGCGGCCGGCGCCGAAGACATAGACATACTGCGTCTTCTTGCCCGCTTTCGCGGTGGCGGCCGGTGCGGCGCTCTTGCGGGGGCGAGTGAGGACAGCACGCGATCGTTTCATCACGACTCCTGTGGTTGTTGAAGGCAAGCGAGTTTCGAGAGGTCGGCAACCCGACCAGTATACAACGTGTGAATCGCCTGCATCAAGGCCAGGCGGTTCTGCTGCAGCCCCTCATCGGGCACGTTGACCATCACCTGATCGAAGAACTCATGCAGCGGCGCGTAGAAGGCTTCCCCGAAGGCGGTCGTCATCTCGGTGTACGCTTTGCGGTCGGCCAATTGAGTGAGGGGTCCTGCCTGCGCCTGATACCGCTCCCAGAGTGTTTTCTCCGGCAGCTCCTGCAGCCGCGCAGGGTCGACGTGCGCCTGATGCACCTTGGCGTTCTTCAGGATATTGCGCGTGCGCTCGATCACCTTGGCCGCCTTGAGCAGCCCGGGGTGGCCGGCCAAGCGCTGCAGGTGCACGATGCGCTCCATGGCATCGACCAGATCATCGCACGGACCCGCGAGCACCGCATCAATGCAATCCCCCGATGGCGTGGGCGCCCCGGTCCAGGCGAAGGTGTAGAGCCGCTCGAGAAGGTACTGCTGTAATTTCTGCTGGATCGACCGGCTCTGGGCAGCCGCCATGCCGGCATACGGAGGCAGCGTGGCACGCTGTGCGAACAGCGTGAGCAGCGGCAGCGGGCGACGCACTGCCCAGGCCACTTCCACAATGCCCTGGGCCGCGCGCCGCAGGCCGTAGGGGTCCTGATCGCCGCTGGGCTGAATGCCCAGCCCTAAGTAGCTGGAGAGCGAGTCATACTTGTCCAGAATGCTGAGCGCGCTACCGATCAGCGAACCGGGCAGCCGCTCGGCCACAGGCAGATAGTGCTCCTCAATCGCCTCGGCCACGACTGAGGACTCGCCGGAATCCTTGGCATAATACTTCCCCACCACGCCTTGCAGCGTCGGGAATTCCTTGACCATGGTGCTGACCAAATCCGCTTTCGCCAGCTGCGCTGCGCGGCGCAGCGCTTGCATCTCCTGGCCTTTCAGCTGCCAAGCAGCCGCCAGCGTCTCGCTGAGCGCCACCAGGCGCGCGCTTTTATCCGCCATGGAGCCGAGTTTCTCATGGAACGTCACGCCTGAGAGCTGCGCGCCGAGCTGCTCAAGCGGCAGGCGGGCATGGTCCTGCTGCCAAAATATCAAACTATCAGCCAAGCGGGCGTTCAGGATGCGCTCGATCACCTGGCGCACCGCTGCGGGTTTGCCGGGTGGGCCTTCCAGGATGGCTACACACTGCGGCAGCAGCGCCCCGGGTTGATCCGCGGCGGGTGCCTCCAGCGCGAACACGCGCTGGTGCTTGGCCATGCTGGCCAGCAGCAGCTCGCGCGGCAGCTGGAGATACTTGGCGTCAAAGCCTCCCACGAGCGGATGGGGCTGCTCCACCAGATAGGTCACTTCGTCCAGCAGCCCGTGGGTCGCGGTCTCTGCCGCAGCCCGCCCCTTGGCCCGGAGGGCGGCGCGGGCGACCATCGCCTGAATCGCCTCGCGGCGCGCGCGGTGGTCCAGAAGGACGCCGGCGCGCTTGAGGCCTTGCAGGTATTGTGCGACCGAGGCGCACTTCAACGTCTTGGGGTGCCGCGGCAGCCCGACGTGCGTCAGCGCGGCGCTGTGCAGCCGGCCCACCTGGCAGCGCACCAGTGCTCGGCCATACAAGGCCACGACCCAGCGGATCGGGCGCGCAAAACGCAGCCCGCTCTCATCCCAGCGCATCGTCTTGGGGGCCTTGAGGCGCGTCACCAGCTGCGGTAAGAGGGTGGGCAACACCTTCGTCGCCGGGATATCCTGGGCCGGCTTCAAGAAATAGAGATACTCCCCCTTTGGCGAAGCGACGAGCTTGGTCTGGGCCAGCGTCCCGCCTTGCGAGCGCAAGAAGCCTTGCAACGCGCCGGTGGGCTTGCCCTGCGCATCAAACGCCGCTTGTTTTGATGGGCCGCGGATGTCCACCGCCGGATTCTGCTGCATGGCGCTTAAGCCCCGCACGATGAGCACCAGGCGCCGTGGCGTGCCGTAGGTTGCGGCCTTCTGAAAGCTCAGGTGCGCGTCACGCAGCAACCCCTCGGCTTCGCGGCAGAGCTGGTCGATGAGGCCGGGCACGTACGCAGCCGGCAGCTCTTCGGTGCCGATCTCAAACAGCAGATCCGCGGCCTGCGTCGCCTCGCGGCGAGTGCGGGATGGCGCTTTACTTTTTCGCGGACTTGGCATGTTCCGGCAGGGCTCCCAAGCGCTCGAGATACACTTCGGCACACCGTTTGGCCAACGTGCGGATGCGCAAGATATAGCGCGGGCGCTCGGCCTGGCTCACCGCCCCGCGCGCATCGAGCATATTGAAGCTGTGGCTGCAATGCAGCAATTGCTCGTACGCCGGCAACAGCGACTGCGCGGCCAGCAGGCGCTTGGCATCCGCCTCGTAGCGCGTGAACAGCTCTTGGTGCAGCGCCACATCGGCCTGCTCGAAGTTATAGGCTGAAGCTTCCTTTTCATTGGCCAGGTGCAGATCGCCGTAGCTTAAAGTCGGGCCATAGCGCAATTGATACACATCCGGGGTGCCTTGTAGGTAGGTGGCAATACGCTCGAGCCCGTAGGTAATCTCGCAGGGGATAAGTTGCAGCTCCATGCCGCCCACCTGCTGGAAGTACGTGAACTGCGTCACCTCGAGGCTATCCAGCCAGACTTCCCAGCCTAGGCCTGACGCGCCCAGCGTCGGCGATTCCCAGTCATCCTGCACAAAGCGCAGGTCGTGGTCTTCGAGCTTCAGCCCGCAGGCGCGCAGGCTCTCGAGATAGAGCTGCTGGACGTTGTCCGGCGTCGGCTTGAGGATCACCTGGTATTGGTAATAACGCTGCATGCGCAGCGGGTTCTTGCCGTAGCGCCCATCGGCCGGGCGGCGCGAAGGCTGCACGTACGCCGCCTTCGAGGGCTGCGGACCCAAGGCGCCGAAGAACGTCGCGGGATGAAAGGTGCCCGCACCCATCGGCAGGTCATAGGGCTGCACAATGACGCAGCCTTGTTTCTCCCAGAACATATCGAGGGTGCGGATGAGGCGCTGAAAATCCATGGTTAGTAGGCCATCGTTTTCAGCGGACGCTCCAGATGCCAGCGCAGGAAATCATCGAGCCGCCGGCGCAGCAGCGGGATGAGGGTGGGCACGACCACCAAGGGCTCTTCGGCCTGTGCTAGGGCGTCCAGCATGTGCAGCGCCTCTGGGGAGGCCTTCTCGGCCTGCGGATCGGTGTGCAGGCAGCGCTCGCACACCAGCCCGCCCTGCTTGACGCTCCAGTAGCCCTGGTCGTGCACCACCGCATCGCAGCCGGTGCAATGATCCAGCCGCGGGCGAAACCCCGCCAGATGCAGCACGCGGACCACGAAATAAATGCGCAACCAGTCCAGGTCATTGCCGCCCAGGGCGAGATGGTGCAAGGTCTGCCGCAACAGGCGGTAGGTGGCCGGCTGAGGGTCTTCCAACGGGACGACCGTGTCCACGAGGTCCACGCAGAAGGCCGCCACTTGGGCGGTCGGTAAATCTTGCTGGATGGCCATCAGCGGGTCGACCAAATCGCACTGGCTGATCAGGTGCAATTGGCTCGTCCGCGTATCATAAAACGTGATGCGGTTGATGGTCAGCGGCTCCATGGCGCTTTGGTAGCGGTTGGGCTGGCGGCGCAGGCCCTTCACCAATCCCTTGAGCTTGCCGAACTGGTCGGTGAGGCAGGAGAGCGTCACGCTGGTCTCGCGGAAGGGATAGCGGCGCAGCACGATCGCCTCAGCGGTGTGCAGCGCCATTGCTCACCTCGATGCCGCAATGCGACAACACCTGGTTTTCCAGCCGGCGCATGCGCAGCTGCTGGGCCTGCGTGCGGTCGTCATGTCCCAGCCAGTGCAGCAGCCCGTGCACCACGTAGCGCGCAAGCTCTTCGCGATACGAGCCGCCGTGCGCGGCCGCATAGCGCTGCGCTTGCCGGGGCGCGATGAGCACTTCCCCGACGATCGGCTCGCCGTCGTAGCGGAAGCTCAGCACATCTGTGAAGCGCTGATGCCCGGTAAACCGGCGGTTCAGCCGCTTCATCTGCGCATCCGCGATGAAAGTGATGCTGAACACCCCCCGCCCGCCAATTCGCAAATGCCGCGCGGCGTGCCGCGCCAGCCGAGTGATGGTCCGCAGCGGCACCGGCGTGAGGCGCTGGTGGTTGATCACCGCCACCGTCATCGGCCCCCATTCAACCGATGCCGTTCATAGGCCTCGATGATGGCTTGGACCAGTTCATGGCGCACCACGTCCTGGCCGCTGAAGACGGCAATCTGGATGCCGGGAATCTTGTCCAGCAGTTGCTGCGCTTGAATGAGGCCCGAGGGCTTCTCGACCGGCAGGTCGATCTGGGTCACATCGCCGGTGATGACGGCCTTGGAGTCGAACCCTAAGCGCGTGAGGAACATCTTCATCTGCTCGCTGGTGGTGTTCTGCGCCTCATCCAGGATGATGAACGAATCATTCAGCGTGCGGCCGCGCATGTACGCCAGCGGCGCCACTTCGATCAGCCCGCGGTCCATGTAGCGCTGCACCATGTCGAGGTCCATCATCTCGTAGAGGGCATCGTACAGCGGCCGCAAGTAGGGATCGATCTTCTCGGCCAGGTCCCCGGGCAAAAACCCCAGGCGCTCCCCCGCCTCGACCGCCGGGCGGGTGAGGATGATGCGCGAGACTTCGCCCTTGGTGAGGTTCTCCACGGCCATCGCCATGGCCAAAAACGTTTTTCCGGTCCCTGCCGGACCGATGCCGAAGACCACGTCATGCTTGCGCATCGCCTCCACGTAGGCGCGCTGGCCCGCGGTGCGCGGCATGATGAACCGCCGCTTGGTGGGCACTTCGATGCGCTCCTGATACACCTGGCGCAAGGCGCCCAGGCGCGTATCCTGCAGCGCACGCAGCGCGTATTCCACGTCGTCGCGATGCAGCGGGCTGCCGGCGCGCACAATCACCAGCAGGTCTTCAAAGAGCTTGCCGGCCTTGGTAGCACTCTCCTCTGCCCCGCTGACGCGCAGCTCGCTGCCGCGCGAGACGACCGACACCCCCAGCGCCTGCTCAATGCGGCGCCGGTGGTGGTCGTGCTTGCCGAACAAGGCTTGCACTTCCTGGTCGTTTTCTACGAGGACAGCGTACTCAGCCATGCGGGGCGTTATTTCTTGAACGTCGTGCCCTCATCATCAGACGTCGCGCCATCGCCGGAGGCCCCGCGCGGCACTTTCAGCGTCATGCCGGCGCGCACGCGGTCAGGGCTGTTCAAGATATCGCGATTGGCATCAAAGAGCCGCTTCCAGGCCGAGGCCTTGCCGTACACCTCAGGCTTGGCCGCGATGGTCCACAGCGACTCGCCTTTTTGGACGACATACGTGTCGTACGGACCGCGGGCGGTGGCCTTGCCTAGCGCGCCGGCCCGCCCTTCGGTCTTTGGTGACGTCCCGCCGATGCGCAAGGGGCCGCTGGTTTGCGGCGCGTTGGAAAGGCCGGGTAGTTCAATATCCGTCTGCACGATCTGGCGGGTTCGCTTGCCCGGCGCCGCTGGAGGCGCTTGACCCACCAAATAGCCGCGGTTGCCGCTGGGGGTCACTTCGAGGTCCACCCGGGGCACATCGACCACCCGCGTGGCCGTGCGGCAGCCTGCCAAGATCACGACGCTCACCAGGCTCAACACGACAGCCTGCATCTGACGCATCCTATCCTCCTTCTTCATGAGCCGGTAGAGGGCTCGCGTAGCACGACAATGCCGAGTTCTTTCAACTGCGCCGGGGTGGCCGGCGAAGGGGCGTCGGTCACCGGATCGATCGCCTTGGCGGTTTTGGGAAATGCGATTACTTCGCGGATCGAGGCGGCCTGGGTCGCCAGCGCCACCAGGCGGTCGAGGCCGAAGGCAAACCCGCCATGCGGCGGGGCTCCGTAGGAAAACGCTTTCAGCAAAAAGCCGAACCGCTCCTCGATCGTCGCCGCGTCGAGGCCAAGCAGCTGAAAGATCTGCTGCTGAAGCGCCGCCTGATGGATCCGGATGCTGCCGGAGCCCAGTTCCGTCCCGTTCAGCACCAGATCATAGGCGCGGGAGCGCGCCTGGCCTGGGTCAGCGGCCAGCGTCGCGACATCGTCCGGATGCGGCGCGGTGAACGGGTGGTGTTCGGCCTCCCAGCGCTTGGCTTCAGCGTTCCAGTGAAAGAGCGGAAACTCGGTGACCCAGCAGAAGGCCCACGGATGCGCCTCGGTGCGCAGGTTGGGCTTATCCGACTGGTAGCGCTGCAGAGCTTCGGCATGCCTCAGACGCGGAAAGGGCGTGGCGAGCGTCACGCCCAGCGCCTCGCGAAAAGCGCGCGCCATCACCTGCTCGACCACCCCGTAGATGACCTCTTCATCCACGAAGGACATTTCCAGATCCAGCTGGGTGAATTCCGGCTGCCGATCGGCGCGCAAATCCTCATCGCGAAAGCAGCGGGCCACCTGATAGTAGCGCTCCAGGCCGGCGACCATGAGCAGCTGCTTGAACAGCTGCGGCGATTGCGGCAGCGCGAAAAACCGCCCCGGATTGACGCGCGAAGGCACGAGGTAATCGCGCGCGCCCTCAGGGGTGGATTTGGTGAGAATCGGGGTTTCGATCTCGAGGAACCCCAGCTCGTTCATCGTCGTGCGGATGCTGTGCACCAGCTTGTGGCGCAGGATGAGTTTCTCCTGAGCCGCGGGGCGGCGCAAATCCAGATAGCGCCACTGCATGCGCACATCTTCGGAAGCTTGCGTCTGGTCATCGATTTCAAACGGCGGCACTTCGGCGGGATTCAGCACCTCGACCGCCGTGGCTTTCACTTCCACCAGGCCGGAGGGCAGCTTGGGGTTTTCGGTCCCCTTGGGCCGCGCGCCCACGATCCCGGTGATGTGCAGCACGTATTCCGGGCCGAAACCCTTGGCTTGCGCATGCAGCGCGGGGTTGCTCTTGGCGTGGAAGACGATCTGTGCTAAGCCCGAGCGGTCGCGCAGATCGAAAAAGGTGAGCCCCCCGTGGTCGCGGCGGCGATGCAGCCACCCGCAGAGCGTGACGGTCTGGCCCACGGTCTCGGGGGTCAGCTCGCCGCAGCCATGGGTCCGCTTCGCGGTGCTCATGTTAGCTCTGGGTGTGGACGGCATGCTGCGCCATCGCCTCAGGAAAGGCGTCAAACGCAATCGCCTGTTGGGTGCCTTGCTCCAAATCCTTCACAGAGAGCGCCTGCGCCTGCTGCTCTTTCTCCCCCAGGATCGCTACAAATCGGCACTGCCATTTATCCGCTTCGCGCAGCTGGGCCTTCAGGCTTTTGCCTTCCGGATCCATCACCGCCAGCATCCCGCGCGCACGCACCTGCTGGGCTAAGCGAAACGCTTGAGGCATCAGCGCCGCCCCCAAAACGGCCAGATACACCCCTTGCCGGGCCGGCGCGGGCGCCTCGGCCGCGGCATCCCCTGCGGCCATCAAGACCCGCTCCATGCCCGCGGCAAAACCAAACGCCCCCAGCGAAGGGCCGCCCAGCTCTTCGACCAAATGATCATACCGCCCGCCGGCAGCCACCGCATCCTGCGCGCCGAGGCCCTTGGCGCGCACCTCGAAAACCGTCCGAGTGTAGTAGTCCAACCCGCGCGCAAAGACTTTGGTGTCGTCAAACATCACCCCGGCGGCCGTGAGGCCTTCCCGCACAGTGCCAAAGTGGGTCTGGCAGTCGCCGCAGAGCAAGAACGGTGAGGAGGCGCTCGTCCGGGCCATCTCTTGGCAGGCGGGATGTTTGCAATCCAGCACGCGGAAGACGTTTTTCTCAAACCGGCCCTGGCATTCTTTGCACAAGGTCGAAAGGCGCGGGCGCAGCCGCTCGCGCAGTGCCGCGCGGGAGCGCTCTTGATCCGGGCGGCAGCCCATACTGGAGAGCCACACGGCGAGCTCCTTCACGCCGCAGGCGCGCAGAATCTCGACGCAGAGGACGATGGCTTCGGCATCCACCCAGGGGCTGTGCGAGCCGATCGCCTCAACCCCATACTGGTGGAACTGGCGCAGCCGCCCGGCTTGAGGCCGCTCCGCGCGGAACATAGGGCCGAGGTACAACAGCCGCGCAAACCCTTCGGTCTTGTGCAGGTTGTGCTCGAGATACGCGCGGACCACGGAAGCGGTGCCTTCCGGGCGCAGCACGATGTCCTGCTCGCCGCGGTCTTTGAAGCGAAACATCTCCTTCTGGACGATGTCGCTGGTCTCGCCCACCGCACGCAGGAAGAGCTGCGCGTCCTCAAGAATGGGCGTCCGGAGTTCCTGGTAGCCGTAACACTTGGCGAGGCGCCGAGCGGCCCGTTCGACACGGGCCAGACGCGCGACGTCAGGGGCGAGGAGGTCGGTCGTGCCGCGGAGCGCTTGGATGTGCAAGGAGTTACAACTCTTCCAGCCGCGGAGAATGAACCCGAGGCGGTGTTAAATGATGTCCTGGCGCATGAGCAGCCCAGGCTTGAAGACCACGACGCGCTTCGGGGGCACCGGCACTTCCTGCCCGGTCTTGGGGTTGCGGCCACGGCGCGAGGCGCGTTGGCGTACCTTGAAGACCCCAAAGTTGCGCAGCTCCACGGTCTGGCCTGCTTTGAGGCTTTCCACCAGGTGATCCAACGTCCGCTGCACCACCCGCTTCACATCGACCTGGGTGATGCCGGTTTCTTTGGCCACCATCAGTACTAAGTCCTTCTTAGTCAGCGTCATAGGAGCGATTAGCCTAGCATAGGGGGCTGAAGCTGTCAACTCGCACGTAGGCCACGCTAGACATCCCCAGGCACCGCGCGGAATCGAGGCTTAAACGCTTGGGCCATCTTAGGCGCCTGGCGGGTCAGCAGGACCGCCTCTTCGCCCAGCAGCTGATACAACTGTTCCAAGAGCTCTTGCCGCAGCTCGATCTTGAACGCCTCGGGCAGTTTCAAGCGCGTGGGCGCCTCGGCGCCTGGCACCTCGAGCCGCAGATACACCGGCAGGCTGCCTGGCGATCGCGCCAGCAGCTCCTTGAGCTGCTCCACTTGCGTCTTCTGCCCGTGATGCGCCCGCAGCCCCAGCTCAATCGATTGCACGAGCTTCGCTGCGGCCTGGTCGATGGGGAGAATTTGCTGCGCGATCAGCCGGGGCTGGTCTTCGCGGATGGCGATGCGCGCTTCTACGATCACCACGGTATTGGCCTTCAATTGCGAGCTGAGCTGATTGTAGCTGGCGGGAAAGACGATCACTTCCGCATCTCCGGCTAAGTCCTCCAGCATGCAGATGGCCATCTGCTCGTTGGTCTTCTTGGTCGTGGTGTGCTTAATGGTGGTAAACATGCCCCCGATCGTGATGATGTCCCCTTCGGCTTTGTGCGGCAGCTGCGGGGTCGTGGTCGTGGCCAAGGCGGCGATGTAGCGCTCAAAACGCGCCAAGGGGTGTCCGGAGACATAAAAGCCCAGGAGGTCCTTTTCAAAGGCCAGCTTTTGGCTCTCCGGCCAGTCGCGCAGGCGCGCCGCCGGGGCGGCCAGCGGGGTCTCCGGCACCGGGGCGCTCAGTGATTCGAAGAAGGTCATCTGGCCGCGGCTCTTGTCTTTCTGCACGCTGCTGGCCTCTTCCATCGCCTGGTCGAGGTGCGCGAGCAAGGCCGCGCGCGAGAGGCGCAGGCTGTCGCACGCCCCGGCTTTGATCAGGCTCTCAAACACCTTGCGGTTCACCAGCCGCAAATCCGCGCGGCGACAGAGCTCCTGGATGCTGTCAAAGGGCCCCTCGGCCGCCCGGGCCTGGATGAGCGATTCCACCGCCCCCATCCCCACGTTCTTGATGACCCCCAGGCCGCAGCGAATCGTGTGGGCATCGATCACGGTGAACAGCGCCGCGCTCTCGTTCACATCCGGCGGCAGGATCTTCAGGCCCATGCGCTTGGCTTCTTCCAGGTACCCCACGAGCTTATCGGTGTTGCCCATTTCACTCGTGAGCAGGGCGGTCATGAATTCCACCGGGTAGTGCGCTTTCAGGTACGCAGTGCGGTACGAGATCATCGCGTACGCCGCGCTGTGCGACTTATTAAAACCATAACCCGCGAAATGCTCGATGAGGTCAAACGTACGGGTAGCGGTTTTCTCAGGTACGTGATTTTTCTTGCAGCCCTCGACGAAGGCTTTGCGCTGGGCTTCCATCACGTCGGCGATCTTCTTGCCCATGGCGCGCCGCAGCAAGTCGGCCTGCGCCAGGCTGAAGCCCGCCAGGTCGCTGGCAATGCGCATCACCTGCTCTTGATAGACGATGACCCCGTACGTCGTGCGCAGCGCGGATTCCAGTTTCGGGTGCTCGTACGTGATGGGGATCTGTCCGTGCTTGCGCTTCATGAACTCATCGAGCATCCCGGAGCCGATGGGGCCGGGGCGGAACAAGGCGATGACCGAGATGATGTCCTCAAACTGCGAAGGGCGGATCTTCTTCAGGAGATCGCGCATCCCGCCGCTTTCCAGCTGGAACACCCCCATGGTCTCGGCGCGCGCCAGCAGCTGAAACGCGGCCGCGTCATCCATCGGCAGGCGCTCCAGGTTGATCAAGAGCCCCCGCGTGCGCTCGGTGAGCTTGACGGCATTCTCGATCACGGTGAGGGTGCGCAGGCCCAGCATATCGATCTTAAGGATGCCGATATGCTCGAGCGAGGTCATGTCAAAGCCCGTCGTGATCTGATCGTCATGGCTCTTAAACAGCGGCGTGTACTCGGTCAAGGGCTTGTCGGCGATCGTGATGCCCGCCGCGTGGGTCGAGGCATGGCGCGTGAGCCCCTCCAGCACGAGCGCGGTGTCGATGAGCTCCTTCACCTGCTCGCTGGTCTTATACAAGTGGCCCAGCTCCGCGACCTCCTGCAGCGCGCGGCTGAGCGTGATGTCGAGCTCGTTGGGGATCAGCTTCGCGAGGCGGTCGGCCTCGGCGTAGGACATCTTCATGACCCGGGCCACGTCGCGCACCACGGCCTTGGCCTGCAGGGTGCCGAAGGTGATGATCTGGGCGACGTTGGTCTTGCCGTATTTTTGGATCACGTAGTCGATCACTTCCCCGCGCCGTTCGTAGCAGAAGTCGATGTCGATATCCGGCTGGGTCACGCGCTGCGGGTTGAGGAAGCGCTCGAAGAGCAGGTCGTACTTCAGCGGGTCGATGTCGGTGATCCCCAGGCAGTAGCTCACCAAGCTGCCGGCCGCGGAGCCGCGGCCCGGCCCTACCGGGATGCCCTGCTCTTTGGCAAAGCGCACAAAGTCCCACACGATGAGGAAATAGCTGTTATACCCAGCCTGCTGGATCACCGACAGCTCGGTCTCCAGGCGCTGGCGCAGCGGCTCGGTCATCGCCGGGTAGCGGCCCTTGAGGCCCTGGTCGCACAGCTCGCGCAGGTAGGCTTGCTGGGTCCTGTTGGCGGGCGGCTCATAGTGCGGCAGGTGGATCTTGCCGAATTCCAGCTCCACGTTGCATTTATCCGCGATCTCGAGGGTGGCATGCAGCGCCTCGGGCCGATCGGCGAAGAGGGCGTGCATCTCCTCGGCGGACTTGAGATAAAATTCCGGCTGCTCGTAGCGCAGCCGGTGCGGGTCATCGAGCGTGGTCTGGGTTTGGATGGCCATCAGCGCATCGTGCGCCTGCGCATGGGTCCGCTCGATGTAGTGGACGTCGTTCGTCGCGACACATTTCAGCCCCGCGTCCTGGGCCAGGCGCAGCAGGTGCGGGCGCACTTTTTGCTCCAGCGCCATGCGGTGGTCGTGCAGCTCGATATAGACGTTCTCGCGGCCCAAGATCTGGACATAATCATCCAGCTCGCGGCGCGCCAGGTCATACTGGTCCTGCACCAAGTGCACGTTGAGCACCCCTTTGAGACAGCTCGTGAGCATCAGCAAGCCGTCCTTGTGCTGGGCCAGCACTTCCTTATCGATGCGCGGCTTGTAGTAGAAGCCCTCCAGGTAGCCGATGGAAATCAGCCGCATGAGGTTCGTGTAGCCAGCTTCGTCTTTCGCCAGGAGCACCAGGTGCGCGTTGGAGTCCTTGATGCCGCTGCCGCTGCGATCGAAGCGGCTCTTGGGGGCGATGTAGGTCTCACAGCCGATGATGGGCTTGATCCCGTGCTTGGTGCAGGTTTCGTAAAACTCGATCGCCCCAAACATGTTGCCGTGGTCGGTCATGGCCATGGCCGGGAACTTCAGCTCGACCGCGCGCTTTACCAGCGGATCGATGCGGCAGGCGCCATCCAGGAGGGAGTAATTCGTGTGCAGGTGGAGATGGACGAACTCAGCGTGCAACATGCTACCTAGTAGTGTAGGAGCTTAAGAGGCGATTGCAATGCCAAAAGACGTGACGCTCAGCGGCCGCTGGCGCGCTTCGAGGGCAAGGCCAGGGCCGCGCTGAGATCGTTGAGGCGGTGGATCAGCGCGTGCAGCCGCCCGTAATTCTGGCGGTTAAACTGCAGGACCAGCCGCGGCAGTGCCTTGAGGGCCGGTTCATCGGTCTCCTCCGGCAGCGCCGCGCGCTGCTCGATGGCCCCACTGGTGAGGACCTCGCTGAATTCGCGATTCAACTGAGCAAGGCCCCCGGGCGAGAGGCGCTGGTTGAGGCGAATCACCAGCAGCTCGCCGATGTACCGGATGGAATGATAGATACGGTAAAAGCGCACGATGTGATCGACCGCTTCCTGGGCGCTGCGGGCCACCTGGTAGATCGCCTCATCGGCCGGCGAGATCATGCCCTCGCTCATCAGCGGCTTGCGGAAGAATTTGAGCAGCGGGTCCCAGAACGCACCCTTGGGCGTGTCCACGAAGACGACGGGGCGCGGGTCGGACTTCCCCGTCTGCGCCAGCGTCAAGGACTCGAAGCCTTCATCCAGCGTCCCGAAGCCGCCGGGAAACAGCACCGTGGCATGGGACTCCTTGATAAAGAGCAGCTTGCGCGTAAAGAAATACTTGCAGTTGATGAGCTTGGGGTCCTTCGCGATGACCACGTTGGCTTCCTGCTCAAAGGGCAAACGGATGTTGAGGCCGAAACTCGCCGCATGGCCGGCCCCCTCGTGGCCGGCTTGCATGATGCCGCTCGCCGCCCCGGTAATCACCATCCAGTTGGCCTTGACCATGAGCCGCCCGAATTCCTTGGCCATCGGGTACGCCGGGTGCGCGGTACTCACGCGCGCCGAGCCGAACGTGGCGACTTTACGGCGGTGACGATAGGGCCGGAAGATCTTGAAGGCATAGCGCAGCTCCTTGACCGCCGCGTTAATGAGCTTGAGATCCCCCGTTGTCGCCCCGTCCTGCCCCAGCCGATAGATCGAGATAATCAGCTCGGTCAGCAGCCGGCGGTCGAAGTCATCTTTGACGCTGCTGAGGAGCTGTGCGATCTGCGCGTCGATGGCAGTGTCGTGCGTGGTGTAGGTGCGGGCCGGGCGCGAACTCATAACCGCCTCATCATACGCGCATGTGGTTGAGAATCAAGCCGACGATAAACACCAGTGGCAGGGTGACGGCGAGCAGCCACAGCACCGTACGGCGGCCGATCGTCTTCCAGAGCGCCCCCATCTCCGTATAGTCGGTCACGACGCCGCCCATGAGAAAGGCAAAGGCGTTGCCGAAGGCCCCGGTTTGCCGGTAGAGCTCAAACGCGAGCGGGGCCGTGCCTTCGGAGCAGACCTCGATCACCGCCGCCACCAGTAGGGTCATGAGCAACCCACCGGGGGCCGCATTAAGATGTTCGGCGAAAAACGCCTGCGGCACTAAGCCGCCCAAGAACGAACTCAGCACTAACCCCAGTTGCGTCCAGCCCAGCACCATGCGCCCCAGCGGCACCACGCCATCCCACGTGCCCTTGAGGTCGGCGGCCAGCTGCCGCCGCGTCCACGGATAGGCGCGCCAGCGCGCCGCGAGATCCTGCCGCAGCGACCAGCCGATCTCCAAGGGCACCGTGTGCGGATTCGAATCAATCCACTCTCGCCGGGCCAGCCGCTGGAAGATGAGGCCGGTCAGGTACGCAATCACCAAGGCGCCTGCCACAAAGGTCAGCCCTTGGGCGCCGAAGAGGCTCAGCAACAGGAATGTGAGCGCCATGCTCGCCCAGGGACTGGCGAGCAGGAAGCTGACCACCGCCGGCACCGAGGCGCCCTTGCGGTAGAGCTCCAGCGCCAGCGCCAGGCAGCCATGGCTGCACGTCGAGGCGAGAAAGCCCAGCAAGGTCGCGCGGGCGATCACGCGCTTGCGCGGGCCGGAGAGCAGCCGGATGATGTACGCCTTGGGAATGAAATGGTCAATCGCCCCGCCCAGCAAGAGCCCGCTGAGAAACGGCAGTAGCACCTTCTGCAGGTAGCCCACGTAGAGGTGGCTCACGTGCGCCAACTGGGGCAGCAGCGAGCCTAGCGCGGCCATGAGCACTGCGGAGAGCGGCGCCCAGAGCCATGGGTCAAGCCAGCGGGCGCGTGCGCGGGGCGTGGGGCAGCAGCGCTGCCCTTCGAGACTGCGCGCATGCGCCTGTTGTTCGGCGAAGAGCGCGGCGCAGCGCTCACTGCAGAACCAGTGGCCGTGGCGCTCGATCACGCCCGTCATGCCGCAGATCGGATCGCGCCGAGTCTCAGGCATAGACGCTTAAGCGCGACCTCCTAATGCGCATGCTGGTGATGCTGGTCTTGCTGGTGATGCTCGTGCGCCTGTTTCGGGATAGCGGTCCTTACGGCCGCGCCTTCAACATAGACCATCCGCGAGCCCAGATCGCCGTTCTGTAACACGAGGTAGGTGGTGACGGCTAAGAGCGTAAGAAATCCGTAAACCCCTCTGGGCTGCTGGTCGCGGTGCGCAACACTCCATCCCGCCAGGACGACCGCGCAGACGCCCACGATGAGCCCGAGGCGCAAATGGGTCATCATCATGTGGTGGATACGCTCGTTATGGGCAAACGTGCCCTGCGCTTGCCACCCAGTGATCAGCGTAAGCGCCGTGCCCGCAACCGCAAGGTAGAGGCACGCGCGGCCGGCAAAGAGCCAGGTTGCACGCTGGCGCATGACACCCAGGCCGTAGAGCAACAAGGCGCTCGGAAATAGCGCTAGGGGAAAGTGCACGAACGCGGGATGGATATTGTCCACCTGCTGGAGCCCTGAAAAACCCAGCAAGTTTGGATCGACGAAGGTGTGCATCATGAGATCTGGATGACCTGAAGCCGCTTAATGATGGTGACCGCCGGTCGCTTCGGGCTCCGTTTCCTCCACGTCCGCCGCGGTGGGCTCGTCCGGCTGCGCTTCGAGCGTCATGCCGCATACCGGGCAGCGGCCCACTTCTGCCTGGCGCACCTCTGGATGCATCGGACAGACGTAAACCGTGTCACTCGTCTGCTGCTGACCGTCGACAAGCTCCTGCGGGTCGTGACTCCCCATCATGTCTATGTGCTGGTGATGACCATCAGCGTCTCCCTGTTCTTGATCCGTAGCAGCCCATCCTGAGACTCCACTCACGAGCAATGCGACGCCAATCACCCCACCGGCTATGACTTGCCTCATTCCAGCTCCTCCTTGTTATGTTGTAGTCATACACCATCCGCCCGCCGAAGTCAGCGCCCATCGTCATCGCGCCGATTCTCTACTCGTCGGCCTGTCGACACAGACTGTCCAGCACCGGTCTCCGCCGTTTCATGCGTCTTCCCCCCCACCTTGTGGTCTCAGCACCCAATCGGCTTTGCCTTCCTTCATCTCGTACTTCCATTTCCAGATGAAGTAGATCGCCGGGTAGACCAAGAGCTCCAGAATGAATGACGTGAACAGCCCGCCGATCAGCGGTGCAGTGATCCGCTTGGCCATGTCTGCGCCCGCGCCCACAGCCCACATGACCGGCAGCAGGCCGATACAGTCGACCATCACCGTCATCATCTTCGGACGAATCCGCTTCACGGCGCCGTGCACCACGGCCTCTTCCAGGTCCTGCCGGTTCCGCATGCGGCCCGCGCGCACGGCGTCTGCGTAGGAGAGGTCCAGAAACAGCAGCATGAAGACACCGGTCTCGGCGTCGAGGCCCATCAAAGCGATCATCCCGACCCAAACGGCGATCGACATGTTGTACCCGAGCATCCACAGCAGCCACACCGCGCCGATCAGCGAAAAGGGCACGGCGAGCAGGACGATCCCGGTCTTGATCCATGACCCGGTGTTGAGGTGCAGCAGGAAGGCGATGAGAAAGAGCGTCAGCGGCAGTACGACCTTTAGCCGCTCGCGGACCCGGATCATGTTCTCGTACTGGCCGCTCCAAAGGAGCGTATAGCCGGTAGGCAGCGTCAATTCCTTGGCCACCTGTTTCTTCGCGTCGGTAACATAGGTGCCGATGTCCCGGCCAGCGATGTCCACGTAGACATAGCCGGAGAGCAGACCGTTTTCGTTGCGCAGCATGGAGGGCCCGGAGAGGAGCTTGATGTCGGCCAGTTGCACCAGCGGAATGTGCTGGCCCGCTGGGGTGGGCACGAGGACCCGTTTGAGCTGCTCGATGTCATCCCGCAGCTCCCGCGGGTAGCGCACGTTCACGGGGTAGCGCTCGCGGCCTTCAATCGTCGTGGTGATGTTTTCCCCGCCAATCGCCGACATGATCACCATCTGGACTTCTTGAACCGAGAGACCATAGCGGGCCAGCTCATCGCGGTTGAGGTTGAAATCCACAAAGTACCCGCCTGCGACCCGCTCCGCATACACGCTGCGGGTCCCCGGAATGTCCTTCAGGATCATTTCGAGATGGGCGCCGGTCTGCTCAATGGTCTTCAGGTCGGCCCCGAGGATCTTGATCCCGATGGGTGTGCGCACACCCGTCGAGAGCATGTCGATCCGGGCCTTGATCGGCATGGTCCAGGCATTCGTGACGCCGGTGATCCGCAAGGCCTGATCCATCTCGTTGATGAGCTGATCCTTGGAGATCTGTTCGGGCCAGAAGATGCGAAACGGCCCTTTGAGCAATGCCGGCAGTCCGGAATACCAGCGACGGACTTTCCGCCACTTGGCTTCCGGTGTGAGCACAATGGTGGTTTCCATCATCGAAAAGGGGGCCGGGTCGGTGGAGCTTTCCATCCGGCCGGCTTTGCCGAAAACCCGCTCCACTTCCGGAAAGCTCTTGAGCACTTGGTCCTGCTTCTGCAGCAGTGATTGGGCTTCGGTCACCGAGATCCCGGGCAGCGTCGTGGGCATGTAGAGAATGGTGCCTTCCCATAAGGGCGGCATGAACTCTGAACCCAGCTTCAGATAGATGGGAACCGTCAGCAGCACCAGCGCGAAGGCCATGATGATGGTGTGTTTGCGATGGCGCAGGACCCAGCGGCAGGCCGGCTCGTACACGGCGAAGAGGCGGCGACTGACCGGATGCTGTTCCTCAGGATAGTAGTCCCCGACGAAGGCGGTCGTTGCGGCCTTGGAGGCCCACGCCTCGGCGCGGGTGGGCTGCTCGCGGCGCGCGCCGCGCCGCCATGGCCAGCGAATCGTGATCGGCTCCATCCGGGTGAAGAAGGTGCGCACCGCCGGATCGAAGGTCACCGCCAGGATCGCGGCCATCACCATGGTCAGGTTCTTGGCCCACGCCAGCGGCCTGAACAGGCGCCCCTCCTGATCCATGAGCGTGAAGATCGGCAGGAACGCCACCGCGACGACCAACACCGAGAAGAAGACCGACGGCCCCACCTCTTTGAGGGCCTGCAGCCGGATCGCATGGTAGTCGCCCTTCCGGCCGCCGGTATTCCATTCCTCCAGGCGCTTGTACGCGTTCTCGACCTCGACGATCGCCCCGTCAACGAGCACCCCGATGGAAATGGCGATCCCGGAGAGCGACATGATGTTCGAGGTGATCCGCATCCCATAGAGCGGGATGAACGCCAGCAAAATCGAAATGGGAATCGTCATAATCGGCACAAGCGCCGAAGGCACATGCCACAGGAAGAAGAGGATCACGAGGCTGACGAGCAGCGTTTCCTCGATGAGCGCATGCGTCAAGGTCTCGATCGAGCGGTGAATGATGTCGGAGCGGTCATACAGGGTCACGACTTCCACACCCGCCGGCAAGGAGACCTTGACCTCCTCGAGCTTCTCCTTGACGCGCCGGATCACGTTGAGCGCGTTCTCGCCGAAGCGCATGACCACGGTGCCAGTCACCACGTCGCCCTGCCCGTCCAGGTCCGCCACGCCGCGCCGGATTTCCGGCCCGAGCGTGACGGTGGCCAGGTGCCGCACGAGAATCGGCGTCCCCTTCTGGTCCGTCCCGACCACGATCTTCTCCAGATCCTCGACCGACTTGGCATAGCCGCGCCCTCGCACCATATACTCGGCGCCGGAGAACTCCAGCAGCCGTCCGCCCACCTCCTGGTTGCCGGAGCGGATCGCCTCGACGACAGCGGTCAGCGACATGTCGTAGGCGAGCAGCCGATTGGGATCGACCGTGATCTGGTACTGTTTGACGAAGCCGCCGAGAGAGGCCACCTCGGCCACCCCCGGTACGCTCTGGAGTTGGTAACGCACAAACCAATCTTGGAGGCTGCGTAGCTCTTGAAGATTGTGCTGGCCGGTCTTATCGACCAACGCGTATTGGAAGACCCAGCCCACGCCGGTGGCATCCGGCCCCAGCTCGGTCCTGACACCCTCCGGCAGTTTCGGGATGATCTTGCTCAGGTATTCCAGCGTGCGGCTGCGCGCCCAGTAGATGTCCGTGCCGTCCTGGAAGATCACGTACACGTACGAGAAGCCGAAGTCCGAGAACCCGCGGATCGCCTTGACCTTCGGCGCGCCGAGGAGTGCCGTGATGATCGGGTACGTGACTTGGTCCTCGATGATGTCCGGGCTGCGGTCCCAGCGGGAGTAGATGATGACTTGGGTATCAGACAAGTCGGGGATCGCGTCGAGCGGGATCCGTTTGAGACTCCAGACCGCCGCAAGCATCGCAGCCACGACCAGGCTCAGCACGAAAAACTTGTTGTGCGCGGAAAACTCGATGAGGCGCTCGATCAGCCCTTCGCGCCGCAGACCTGTGGGGGTTTCGTGGTCACTGGCCATGCTGATGTCCTGCCCCACTCATCCCTTGCAGGGCGGCTTTGAGGCGGCTCTCCGAGTCGATCAGGAAATTGCCGCTGGTGACCACCACATCGCCGGGACTTAAGCCCGCTTTGACTGCATAGAAGCCATCGGCCTCAACACCCAACTCGAGCGCGCGCGGCTCAAACAGCCCCTGCCCGCGATCGAGGAACACGATCTGCGCGGTGCCGGTGTGAAATACCGCCTCCACCGGCACGGCGAGCACGTTGCCGATCTCGATCAGCAGCG
The DNA here is from genome assembly GCA_020057015.1 of Candidatus Omnitrophota bacterium. Lineage (GTDB taxonomy): Bacteria > Omnitrophota > Gorgyraeia > Aquiviventales > Aquiviventaceae > JAGVGS01. The sequence goes on from JAGVGS010000127.1 coordinate 20,900, forward strand.
AGGCGTTAACGTACATCTCCGGCTTCAACGTGCCGCCGGGCGCCGTCAGCACGGCCCGCACGCGGGCGGAGCGGGTCAGAGGATCCAGCACCGAGTCGATCGCCCGGATGGTGCCGTCAAACACCTGCCCCGGCGCTCCAGAGGCTTCAACCTGTACCGCCTGGCCTACCTTCACGTACGGCAACTCGTATTCATACACCGACGCATAGAGCCACACGTGGTCGTCAGCCCCGGCCAAGAGCAGGCTCTTATCCGGGATGCCCTGGGCAGCAATGTCGTCGATGAGACTCTCGCTTAAACCCTGCAGGCGCAGCTTCAGACGGCTGGAGTCGACCAGGCGTTGCGCCTCGGCCACCCCGGCAGCATTATTTGCCGCCTGGGCCGCGTGCAGGGCTTTCTGCGACTCGAGAAACTCGGCCTCGGTCTGGTAGAGCGCCGGGTCATAGGCAATGCGGCCAACCGCGCGGATGGTCTTCGTGATGGTGCGGGTGGCCACCGGCGCCGTCGTAACCCCGGTCAGCTGTTGTTTCTGCGGCGTCAACACCACGGGCGCGTAACCTTCGGGTGCTGCGATGGCACCCGCGGGCGGAGTGGCCTCTTCATACACCGGCACCAAGTCCATGCCCATGGGTGATTTGCCCGGCTGGTCGGCCTTGAAGTCCGGAATCATCGGATCGGTCCAGTACAAGACTTTCTTGAGCTGCCCTTCCGGCCCGGCCACGTAATTGCCACAGACCGGGCAGCGGACCACTTCGCCTGGCTTCGCCACAATCGTCATCGGACACGGCTTGCCTTCGTGCAGCTTGTCGCATTGGTGCAGATAGCAGATCGTCTCGGCCGTCTGGCCCTCCGACGCCTGAGCCATCGGCTGCGGGGTGGCTTCTTCGGCTGCCTTCGGCTGAGGGATCAGGCGCATGTTGCAGATGGGGCAGTCACCGGGCTTGTCGCTGGTGTACGTCGGATGCATGGGGCAGTAATACGTCGTTGCCTGAGGCGCGTGGTGTCCACCGCGGGGCACGTATCGGACGACGACCGCCAGCCCGGCGATGGCCGCAACCACAATGAGGATGAATACCAGTAGACGGCGGTTCATGGTTGGAGTCCCCCATCCTTCCAATCGCCTCCGATGGCCCGACGCAAATCCGCCAACCCGATTTCATAGTCAGCCTTGACCTCGTAATAGGCCATCTGGGCGTTTTTGAGCGTGCGCTGAGCATCGATGAGGCTTAAGAACTCCTCGCGACCAGCCTCATAAGCCGCCAGCGCGATTTCTACCTGCTGATTCGATTGCGGCAAGATCAGGGTGTCATAGGTCCGCACCGCGTGCTCGGCGGTGGTCACCTTGGCGTGCGCCTCGTGGACCGCGAGCAACACTTCATTTTTCTGGGTCTGATACATCGCCTCGGCCGCCTCGACGTCCTTCCCCGCGCCCTTCCACTCTCCCCCGGCGCCCTTGAAGAGCGACCACACCGGCACGGTGACCCCAATGAACGTATCGTGCTCGGCAGGGTTCCCGTTGCGAAACCGCCGCGTCTCCCACCGGCCGGTGACCTCGGGCAACCAACTGGTCGCTGCCAACCACCGGCTGGTCTTCGCGCGGCGGATGCCCCATTCGAGCGCCTTCAACTCCGGACGCGTGTGCAGGGCGAGTTGCTCCAGCTCCGCAAGCGAGGCCTGGGGCCAGGGGCTCGCGGCTTCATCCGCCACGACATAGGCGGTCACGAGCGGGCGATTGAGGACATGCGAGAGGTGCGCCTCAGCCAGATGGGCCCGCTGCTGCCAGCGGATGAGCTCAATGTCCACTTGCGCCAGCTCGATGTTGGCTTTCAACACATCCTGCTGGCTGGCTTGGGATGACTCATACCGCGTGCGGGCGGTCTGGACGAGCTTGTCCGCGAGTTGCTGGATGTGCTCCAGCGCCCCCACGGTCCGTGTGGCGAGATAGAGTGCCTGATAGGGCTGCTCCAGGTGCCAGAGGATGTCCCGCTCCTCTTCTTTGTACTGCTCGTAGGCGATCTGCGCGTCCCGTGAAGCGGCCTGGGCCCGCAGCCACAGGGTGGTGGGAAACGGGAGGGTTTGAGAGACCATGTATTCGTTGTTCGCGCGGCTGCCGAGATCGAGGAAGCTGCCCTGGCCTTCCGCATCGACTCCTGCCATTGGATCCTGCGGCAGCCAGGCCGTCAGCGCCCGGGCCTTCGCGGCCTCATACATTCGCTTCTTGGCTTGAATGCCGGGGCTTACGCGCTGGGCATCTTCCCACAGCTGGGAGAGCGTCACGGCGGCGACGGGCTGCTCTTCGGCAGCCACGGCCCCCATCATCAACAATCCGGCACAGAGAAACGCACTCCACCACATAATCTCACCACCTCCCTACGAGTGACACAAGGTGACGCAAGGACGTGCCCGCAAGCGCGGCACGGAGATTACAGGCGGAGGTTGCAGGCCAGCAGATACCGGGCGTCAGGGCCCGGTGGGTCGTCGGCAGGGATGTGAAGCGAAGCCTCTTGCGCAGCGCGCACGAGGAAGAGCAGCGAGCTGAAATCGGTTGCCACGCTCTCAAGCCTGTGTGGCGGCAACACATGGGCCACCGAGGATGCAGGCGCACTGAGAGGGCTCGGCGCCTGGGCACAGGGATGTGGACAGTCCTGTTGCTCGACCGGACAGCATGCGCCGCAGGCATCAACAGCCTTAGTCTGGCACAATGGGGCAGCGCTCGCAAGCGTGGCCGTGGCCCAAACGCCCACTGAGGCCAGCCAGGCGACCAGCACACGCGCTTTCATTTCACGAACCGGGTGATGGTCCGCATCAGCTCGTCAACCTTGGCCGCCCCCTCGCGGCGGCGGATGGCCTTGCTCACACAGGTGTTGATGTGCTGGTTCATGATCTGCAAGGCGGCCTGGTCGAGCGCTTTGCGCGCCGCCGTCAGCTGCTGGATGATGTCGATGCAATAGCGCCGCTCTTGGACCATGCGGCTGATGCCCCGCACCTGGCCCTCAATGCGGCGCAGGCGCGGCAACAATGATGTGTGCTTCGGATGTGTCTTCATCAGGTACTCCCCTAGAGTATACACATACTCCCTAGGGGTATGTCAAGAGCAAAAATGGGGACAGGCACCATTAATCTCTTGGCGCGGTCCGGCGACCCGGAGGGAAGGTGCCGTGCGAGTTCCGAGCCACAGCGAGGTGTTTGAGCACGGCGCCTTCCCACAGGGTTGACGGACACGCGGCGACCGAAATACATGGTGCCTGTCCCCGTTTTTAGCGCGAGAGGGTAACGCCTCGGCGCGCGCAGGAGCCGCGCACCGGGCAGCGGCTGCACCACGGCGAGATGGGCTGGCAGAGGTGTTGGCCAAACGCGACCAGCCAATCGTTATACTGCCGCCAGTAGCGCCGGGGCAGCTTCGCGCGTAGCGCCATTTCAGTCGCTTCGGGGGTCGGGGTGCTGACGTAGCCCCAGCGATTGCTGATGCGGTGGACATGCGTGTCCACGCAGATCCCGAATTGATTGAACGCGAGCGTCACGACCAGGTTGGCGGTCTTGCGCCCTACCCCGGGCAGGCTCAGCAGCGTCTCCAGATCCTCGGGGACCTGGCCGCCAAACCGGGTGAGCAGCACCTGACAGATGGCCCGCAGGGTGCGCGCCTTGGTTCGGTAGAAGCCCACCGGGTAAATGGCGCGCTCGATCTGCGCTGGGGGAAGGCGCGCCATCACCTGCGGCGTACGCGCCAGCGCAAACAGCCGCGCAGATGCCGCCGCCGTGGTGTTGTCCTGCGTACGCAGGCTCAACAAACAGCTGATGAGCGTCAGGAACGGGTCGTCCTTGTAGTGCGTGACAATCGGCACCGGCAAGCCGCGCACCAGCCGGCGCACGGCGCTCAGCACCCTCGTGAGATTCCGGTTCGTGACCATCACGGCCTCAGGAGGGCTTGCAGATGGGCTTCGACGCTCGCGGCCAAGGCCGGCAGATGATAGCCGCCTTCCAAGGCCGACACGAGGCGCCCACCGCAATGCTGATCGGCGATCTCACGCACCAGCCCGGTGAGCCGCCCGTATCCGGCTGTCGTCGCCTGCAGCCCGGCCAAGGGGTCCTCCCGATGCGCGTCGAAGCCGGCAGAAATGAGGATGAGCTGCGGCCGGAACGCGTCGGCGCGCGGCAGCAGCTGCTCGCGAAAAGCCTGCACAAGCTGCGCGTCCCCTGCCCCGGCCGGCAGCGGCACGTTGAGCACGTTGCCGTGCGCGCAGCCTCCGGTGCCGGGATAGAAAGGAAACTGGTGGGTACTGAAGTACAGGATCGTCTCATCCCCGGTAACGATCGCTTCGGTGCCGTTGCCATGATGAACATCCCAGTCCACGATCAGGATGCGCTCCAGCCCGTGGTGCTGCTGGGCATAGCGGGCAGCGATGGCGATATTGTTGAAGAGGCAAAAGCCCATCGCCCGATCGCTCAGCGCATGATGGCCCGGGGGGCGCACGGCACAAAACGCAGCGTGCAGCGCCCCTGTGCAGACCTGGTCAATCGCCAGCGTCACCGCCCCCACCGCGCGCCGCGCTGCTTCCCAGGAGCCCGGAGAGACAGACGTGTCCGGATCCAGCACCCCTGGTCCGTGGGCGCAGGCCTGCTCAATGGCACGCACATAGGCGGCAGGGTGAACCAATTGGAGGATCTCCGAGGTGGTTTGGGGAGGATCGAGGGGCACCAACAGCGGCCAGCAATCTGAAGCCTGCAGCTGATGTACAATCGCCGTGAGCCGCTGAGGCCGTTCCGGGTGGCCAGGCCCGGTATCGTGAGCCAAGAAAGCGGGATGAAAGGCAAACCCGATGCGGCGTGTCGCAGCAGTCATCGCAGCGGCGCGCTTACCACACGCCGGCAAACAGCTCCCGGATCTTCGCCCCAGGGTCCGGGGCGGTCATCAGGGCCTCGCCGATCAAGAGCGCGTGCACACCCAGCTGCTGCATCCGCTTCACGTCTTCGGGCGTGTGGAGGCCGCTTTCAGCCACGATCACCTTCCCGGCCGGCACCTGGGGCACCAGGCGCTGGGAGAGGTCCGGGTCGATCTGGAACGTGCGCAAATCGCGATGGTTGATGCCCAGGAGATGGGCACCGGTGCGCAGGGCGATTTTCAGCTCGGCTTCCGAGTGCACTTCCACGAGCGTCTCCAGGCCCACCGTGTCTGCGGCTTGCAGGCACTGCACGAGCCGCTCCTCCTCCAGGAGGCGCACGATGAGCAGCACCGCATCGGCCTGGTAGAAGGCCGCCTCATACACTTGGTACGGATCGACGATGAAGTCCTTGCGCAGCACCGGGATCTCGGTGAACTGCTTGGCATCCCGCAAGTAGTCGAGATGCCCGCCGAAATAGGCCTCATCGGTCAGCACCGATAGCGCCGACGCGCCCGCGCGCTGGAGCTCCTGGGCGAGATGCACCGGGTCAAACCGCTCGCGCAGCGTGCCCTTGGAGGGCGATTTACGCTTCAGCTCCGCAATGAGGCAGAGCTTGCCCGGCTGATGGATCGCCTTGCGGAAGCTGCGCTCCGGCAGGTAATGGGCCACGTGCGCCCGCAGATCCTCCAGCGGCATCTGCGACTGCGCCTGCCGCACTTCCTCGTGCTTCGTCATCACAATGTCATCAAGCATCAGCGCTCCGGGTCCGCTCCTTCACGGCCTCCAGCACCTGCAGCGCGCGATCCTGTGCTACCGCCTGTCGGGCTTGCGCGATGCCCTCGGCGATGTCAGCGGCCTGTTGCGCCAGGTAGAGCGTGCAGCCGGCATTGAGCAAGACGAGCTCTAGCGCGGGTGAGGCCTCGCCCTGCAACACCTGCCGGGCAATCTGGGCGGCGATGGCGACCTCGCCGCCGCGCACCGCCTCGGGACTGACTCGGCGCAAGCCCAGCGCTTCGGGCTCGAGGGTCAGCGGGGTGAGGCGGCCTTCCCGCACCTCGAGGGCTTGGGTGGGCCCGGTCAGCGTAATCTCATCCATGCCATCGGCCCCGCGCACGACCATGCCGTGGCGGATGCCTAAGCGCATCAGTGCCTCGGCCATGGGCTTCAGCAGCGCAGCCTCAGCTACCCCGACCAGCTGGTACGTCAACGGCGCCGGGTTCGCCAACGGGCCGATCAAATTGAAGATCGTCCGGATCCCCAAGGCCTTGCGCACCGGCGCCACCGCCTTCATAGCCGGATGGAACGTCGGCGCAAAGCAAAACCCAAAGCCTACCTCGTCGATGCACCGGGCGACCTGGGCAGGACTCGCCTGCAAGTTCAGGCCCAAGGCCTCGAGCACATCGGCGCTGCCGCAGCGGCTGGAGGCCGCGC
>JAGVGS010000151.1 GCA_020057015.1 Candidatus Omnitrophota bacterium
CAAGCCCCCGAGGCCCGGCACAACCCCTCGAGCCCCTCCGGGGTCGCCCCGATCACCGCCAGCATCGCCCCGCGCTGGCGCGCCGTGCATTCAGCCATAGCCTCGGCCCGCGCCTGCACGAGATAGAGGGCCTCATCAAACGCCACCGCCTCAGCGACCACCAGGGCCGTGACTTCGCCCAAACTTAAGCCCGCCGCCGCTAGAGGCTGGAAACTGGGAGCCTGTGCTCGGAGGGCAGCCACGGCAGCCAGTGAGGTCACAAATAGGGCTGGTTGGCATTTTTCGGTCTTGGTGAGCTCTTCCTGCGGGCCCTCAAAGCACAATGCCGCCACGTCGAAACTGAGGCGGCTGTTGGCGGCTTTATAGACTTCGCGGGCCGCAGGAAAGCTATCGTAGAAAGCCTTGCCCATGCCGACGGCTTGAGCACCCTGCCCAGGCAAGAGAAACGCGGTCGCAGGCATCCCTCAGGCTACCACTGCAGTAGGATCGAGCCCCATGTCATGCCGGCGCCAAAGGCCACCATCACGACATAGTCCCCGCGGCGGATGCGCTCCTCTTCAACCGCCTCGTAGAGGGCGATCAATGTCGAGGCAGCAGAGGTGTTGCCGTAGCGCTGCAGGTTCATGAACACCTTCTCGATCGGCAGCTTCGCGTATTTCGCCACGGCCTCAATGATACGCGTATTGGCCTGGTGCGGGATAAAGCACGCCACCTGCTCGCGCTTGACCTTCGCCGCCTTGAGCACATGCCCGGCCGAGTCGGCCATGTGGCGCACGGCATGCTTGAAGACCTCGGTGCCGTTCATGCGCAGGAAATGCAGCCGCTGCTCGACCGAGCGATGCGAGGGGGGGTATTTCGACCCGCCGCCGGGCATATACAACAGCTCCGCGGCGCGGCCATCGGAGCCCATGTCGGTGGCGAGAATCCCTCCGCGCGAGACCGGCGCCATCACGCAGGCCCCGGCCCCGTCGCCGAACAGCACGCACGTGGAGCGGTCGGTCCAGTCGATGAAGCCGGAGAGCACTTCGGCGCCGATCACGAGCGCGTTGCGATAGCGGCCGCTGAGCAGATATTGCTGGGCGGTGACCATCCCAAAGACCGACCCGGAGCAGGCTGCCGAGAGGTCGAAGCACACCGCCTTGGTGGCCCCCAGCCGCTGCTGCACCAGGCAGGAGGTGGAGGGAAAGAGCATATCCGGCGTGGTGGTGGCCACGATAATGAGCTCCACGTCCTTGGGCTGCAGGCGCGCCTGGCGCAGCGCGCGCTGTCCGGCCTCGAAGGCCAAGTCACTGGTCGTGGTGCCGGGGTCGGCCACGCGCCGCTCGCGGATGCCGGTGCGCGTGCGGATCCACTCATCGCTCGTCTCGACAATTTTTTCGAGATCGGCGTTGGTGAGCACCTTAGGCGGCACGTACATGCCGAGGCCCAGAATGCCGATGCGCTTCGTACGGCGTGCCGCGGCCATCACGCCGCTGCCCGCTTCGCGTAGCCGCTGATCGCCTCGACCATGTTGCGGTTCATCTCGTGGCGCACCGACTCGTAGCCCACGCGCACGGCGTTCTTGATCGCTTTGGCCCCTGAGCCGCCGTGCGCGATGATGGAGATCCCATTGACGCCCAGCAGGGGGGCCCCGCCTTGCTCGGCATAGTCGATTTCTTTCTTGAGCTGCCGGAACGCATCGCGCGCCAACCACGCGCCCAGCCGCGTGATGGGGCTCATGGCCAGCGAGCGCTTGAGCAGCACGTTTATGGAATGCGCCAGGCTCTCCGCGGTCTTCAGGGCCACGTTGCCCACGAAGCCATCGCACACGATCACGTCGTACTCGCCGGAGAAGATGTCCCGGCCTTCCACGTTGCCCACAAAATTGAGCCCCGCCCGTTCGAGCAAGCCATAGGTCTCCTTGATGAACTCCGTGCCCTTGCCCTCTTCTTCGCCGACATTGAGCAAGCCGACCTTCGGCTGGGTCTTCTCCAGCACGCAGCGGACATAAGTCTCGCCCATCAGCGCGTATTGCACCAGATGCAACGGCCGGGGATCGATATTCGCCCCCACGTCGATGAGCAGCGTGTTGTCGCTGTGGATCCCGGGCAGCAGGATGGCGATGCCGGGCCGCTCCACGCCCGGCAGCAGGCCGCAGAGGAGGGTGCTGGCTGAGACCATGGCCCCGGTGTTGCCCGCGGAGACGAAGGCATCGAGCGATTGGTCGCGCAGCATCCGCATGCCCACGCTGATGGAGGAGTCGCGCTTCTTGCGCACGGCGGCGACCGGGGATTCATCCATGCCCACGACTTGCGCGGCATGGAGGATGGAGAGGTTGGCCGGACGGTTGGGGATCGGCTTCAGGTGCTGCTCGATGGCGTCTTGCTGGCCGATCAGCACGACCTCAGCCAGCAGCTCGCGCGCAGCCAGCACCGCCCCGGCCACAGCCGCCTGCGGGGCCGCGTCCCCGCCCATGGCATCGAGGCCGATTTTCATCGACGAGGCCGCGCGTGGGCGAGCACGTTAGGCGGCAGGCTTGGCGGGTTTGCGCGGTACGATCACCACGGCCTGCCGGCCGCGGTAATAGCCGCAGGAGGGGCACGCCCGGTGCGAGATGAGGGCCACCCCGCACTGGCTGCACTTGCTCAACGAGCCGATCTTCAGCTTCCAGTGCGTGCGGCTTTTATCCCGCCGCGCCTTCGAATGTTTCCGCTTGGGTAGGGCCATGGCTCCCGTCCTTCCTGCTGTGTGCCGCGAGGCAAGCTAACGTAAGACCGGGTTCTCCCCTGCAGGAGACCCCCCGGCCGCCTCCGGGCGCTGATCGTGCCCGCAAGGGTGCGTATTCAAATCCTGTCCGCAGACCCGGCATAAGCCTTTGCAGTCGGGCCGGCAGACCGGGATCATGGGGTACGCCAGAATGATCTCCTGGCGCACGTCCTCGGTGATGTCGATGACGTCGGTCTCTGTCGCGGGGTAGCTGAACACCGCGTCGGCGGTGACCGTCGAGGCGAATTCCGCCAGGCAGCGCGCGCACGTCAACTGCAGCGGGCAGCGGATCTCGGCCGTCACCACCACTTCCGGGTCGGCCTTCACGATAAACGCCTTCACCTGGATAGGCTCGCGCAGGGCGATGTCCAGGCGCCCCATGTCCAGGGGGGCTGGATCATAGGAGGCCTCCTCGTGGAGCCCTTCCGGGGGAATGCGATTGACCTGGATTTTCATCGTCGCCTCCTGCGCCAGCGCGCCGGTCATGCCCGCACGCCGCGCAGCTTGCGGCGCAGCGCGTCAGCCACAAACGGCGGGACGAACGCCGACAGGTCGGCGCCCAACGCACCGGCCTCCTTGATGAGCCGGGCCGAGACATAGGCGTACGCCTCGGAAGGCATCATGAAGATGGTCTCGACTTGGGAAGAGAGCTTGCGGTTCGTGAGGGTCATTTGAAACTCGTATTCAAAATCGCTGAGCATGCGCAGGCCCCGCACCATCACCCGGCAGCCGCGCTGGCGCACGTAGTTGACCAGCAGCGTATCGAACTGATCGATGCGCACGCCGGTCATCGACCGCGTGGCGCGCTTCAAGAGGTCCACCCGCTCTGCGACCGTAAAAAGGGGGGCTTTGCCCGGGTTGCGCCCGACCGCCACAATGACCTCGTCGAAGAGCGTGCGCGCTCGTTTGATGAGGTCAATATGCCCGTAGGTGACCGGGTCGAAGGTGCCTGGGTAGACGGCTCGGCGTTTCATCGCTGATAAAAAGAGAGCACCGTATCGCCGTACCGGTGCTGTTTACACTGGCGTAGGTGACCGATTGAGGCTGGAAACATACTCCGCTGCTCGTGTTCGATCACCACCAACCCAGTGTCAGCGAGAATAGCACAGCCGCCCAGCGCCTGCAAGGCTTTTTTGCCCTCGTCGGTGCGGTAGGGCGGGTCGCAGATGACCACGTCAAACGGCGGCTCGGAGTGCGCCAGCTCCTCCAACCCGCGCCGTGCGTCCAGGTGCAGCAGACGCCACTGCTCGCGGGGGCATTCGGCCTCCAGGAGGGCGAGATTATCCCGCAGGCAGAGCACGCTCTCAGTGTCTTGCTCGATGAACGCCACGTACGCCGCCCCGCGCGAGAGCGCCTCAATCCCGTAGGCGCCGCTGCCGGCGAACACATCCGCCACCCGCGCTTCGGCAATGAAGTCGCCTAAAATGTTAAACAGCGCCTGGCGCACCTTCGAGCCGGTGGCCCGGATCTGCGGCGGGGCCTTCAGCACCCTGCCCTTGAACTGGCCGGCAATCACCCGA